>JBEGOB010000219.1:0-7192 GCA_041182265.1 Verrucomicrobiota bacterium
GCGAATTCAAGCCCAATTACGGCTTCCACACGGGTTGGGTGAAACACCATCCGTGCACACACGGCTGCATCCGCATGCACGAGAATCTATCTCCCAAATTCTTCAATTTGGTCAAAATCGGGACACCGGTGAATATTGCCCACTCCCAACCGGAAGATACCACGGTCGGAAATTTCGACCTCCCACCCGATGCTGGCCCATTGCCGGATTACGATGTCTCCATGTATCTCGGAGACGGCTACTTTCAGCGCCACAAAACGCCAATTTATCATTGATCTTCTAGAGCGAGACCTGCCATGCCTAGGATCGCACTCCGGCTAGCTCGAACGCCTCACTCGCCTCGATCCATCTTCACGGCGACGACGTAATCCAAAACCGCACGCTCATCCGCAGACTCTAAGCCCGCATGCTTGATCATCTTCGGCATCGCGTCTTCCCACTCGTCGATGTCTAGGTTTTGTGGCAGTTGGTAGCGATGGCACTCACCACAGCGGAGCATGTAAATTTCATGCCCACGCTGAAGCTGGCCCAACGACTTACCGCTTTTTTTCACCATCGACGCATTGGGATTCGGCACCTCCGAAATCCCTCCCTCCGCCGGATCACCCCCTGTCTCGATATCTCCCAGCGTCGGCCCGGATCCTGCTCCGCCGCACGACGCCAATCCCGATCCGATCAGCAAAACCATCATCCAATTCCTAAATTGCATGGCGCACGCTAGACAGATCTGGGATCCACACTCAACCCCAGATTATCAAGATGCATTCTTCAAGTGAACAATTTTGACAAATGCCTCTCCTTCCTTAACCTCCGCGCCACCACGAATTGCCGCGCACACTTGGCATTCACGTTTTCACAAAACTCCGCAAATGAACACACTCCGCACCTTCACAACCGGCTCCGGCGCAACTGGCAGTTTCCACTCTCTCCCTGCACTTGCCGAACAAGGATTTCCCCAAATTTCCCGGCTGCCTGTCTCCATCCGCATCGTGCTTGAGTCGGTCCTTCGCGGTGTCGATGGTCGCAAAGTCACCGAAAATGACGTCAAAAACCTCGCCAATTATAACGCAAAATCCCCTGGCGACTATGAAATCCCATTCACGGTCGCTCGGATCATCCTCCAAGATTTCACGGGCGTTCCACTCCTCGTCGATCTAGCCGCCATGCGCGATGCCGCAATGAAACGCGGCGCTTCCCCCGAAAAAATCGAACCTCTCGTCCCCGTCGATCTTGTCGTCGATCACTCAGTCCAAGTCGATTTCGCCGGCTCTCAGCTCTCGCTCGATCGAAATATGGCGATCGAGTTCATTCGCAACCGCGAGCGCTACGAGTTTCTCAAATGGGGACAGCAAGCCTTCGATACCTTCTCGGTCGTGCCTCCGGGCATCGGCATCGTTCACCAAGTGAACCTCGAATTCCTCGCCAAGGGCGTTCTCGAGAAAAACGGCGTTTTTTACCCAGATACCCTCGTCGGCACGGATTCACATACCACCATGATCAATGGCCTCGGCGTCGTCGGATGGGGAGTCGGCGGTATTGAAGCGGAGGCTGGAATGCTTGGGCAACCCGTCACCTTTCTCGTTCCAGAAGTCGTCGGCGTTTACCTTCACGGCAAACTCAAAGAAGGCGTCACAGCCACCGATCTCACCCTCCGTATCACCGAAATTCTCCGCAAACATGGAGTCGTCGGAAAATTTGTCGAATTCCACGGTCCCGGTGCCACCGCTCTCTCGCTCCCCGACCGTGCAACCATCGCCAACATGGCTCCGGAATATGGCGCAACCATGGGATTCTTCCCCGTCGATTCGGAAACGATCGCCTACCTCGAAGGCACCGGCCGCTCGAAGGAGCTCTGCAAAACCGTCGAGAACTACTACACCGCCCAAGGCCTCTTTGGCATCCCCGGTAAAAACGAGTGTGATTACACCGATCTCCTAGAGCTGGATCTTTCAACCATCGTCCCCGCTGTTTCCGGTCCAAAACGCCCGCAGGACCGCATCGATGTCCCCGCCCTCGGCGAAACATTCAACAGACTGTTCTCTGCCCCCGCTTCAGCTGGCGGCTTCGGTTTGCCCGCGGAAAATCGCCAAACTCGCATCAAATTCACAATGCGTGAACGCGCCGGTGTTTCGGTGGACTCACTCCTCTCCACCGACGAATCGCACGCGAATTTCGAGGGCGAATCTCGCAACGCCACGGAAATGATCGCGAACCGCCCCGCTCCCGAGGCTGTGGCAAATCCAGATCTATTCCCAGACGGTCCCTGCGAAGCAGAACTCACACACGGCTCGGTCCTCATCGCAGCCATCACATCCTGCACCAACACCAGCAACCCAAGCGTGATGCTTGCCGCAGGACTCCTCGCACAAAAGGCCAACGCTCTCGGCCTCACCATCGCCCCATTCGTCAAAACCTCCCTCGCTCCAGGATCACGCGTCGTCACCGAATACCTTGCTGCCACTGGACTCCAAAAGGAACTCGATCTGCTCGGCTTCCAAACCGTCGGCTACGGCTGCGCAACCTGTATCGGGAACTCCGGACCTCTCCACCCAGCCATCGAAGGCGCGATCAAAGAAGGAGATCTCGTCTGCGCCTCGGTGCTATCCGGCAATCGCAACTTTGAGGCCCGCGTCCACGGCTCAATTAAAGCAAACTTCCTGATGTCCCCTCCCCTCGTCGTCGCATACGCCCTCGCCGGCCGCGTCGATCTGGACTTAAGCGCCGATCCGCTCGGCACCGACACCCACGGCAAGCCCGTGTTCCTCAAAGACATCTGGCCCAGCGAGTCAGAAATTCAGTCCGCACTCAAGTCCGCTCTCAAGCCCGAGGTGTTCAATCGTCTCTACGGTGACCTCGACTCCGCCAACCCAAAATGGGGCGAAATTCCATCCTCGCTCGGCGCCACTTACGGCTGGGATAAGACGTCCACCTACATCCAATCCCCGCCGTTTTTCGAAAGCGAAGCCAACGCCGCCGGGGATATCCTCAACGCCAGACCCCTTGGAATTTTCGGTGACTCAGTCACCACGGACCACATCTCCCCAGCGGGAGCCATCAAGCCGACCTCACCTGCCGGTCACTACCTACTCGAAAACGGAGTGGAAAAAGCGTCTTTCAATTCCTACGGCGCGCGTCGTGGCAACGACCGCGTCATGACACGCGGCACCTTCGCCAACGTCCGCATCAAAAACCTCATGTGCCCCGGCATCGAGGGCGGCTACACGCTCTATTTTGGCCCAAGCTACGTGGAAACACCGGACATGCTCATCTCTGCATCCGCCGGCAAACCAACATTCATCTACAATGCATCCATGGCCTATCAAGCCGACGGAACCAATCTGATCGTCATCGGAGGCGATGACTACGGCATGGGCTCATCACGCGACTGGGCAGCAAAAGGCACTCGCCTCCTCGGAGTCAAAGCGGTCATCACCAAGTCCTTCGAGCGCATTCACCGCTCGAACCTTATCGGTATGGGCGTCCTGCCCCTGAACTTCGCTGATAGCGCGGACTACGATAAAGTCAAAGATCTCATCGATGCCACCTTCGACATCACGGGTATTTCCGGCAGCCTTAAGCCAATGCAGTCCGCCACCCTCACAGCACGCAGCAACGATGGAAAAACCGTCGTGATCCCACTCAAAGTTAGACTCGATACCCCTGCTGAAATCGACTATTACAACGCTGGCGGTATCTTGCCTTATGTCTTGAACCAAATCCTCGCTTAAAATCTACGTCATCACCGAAATCCTATCAGATCGGTGAAATTTTACGCCTGATAGACCCTAAACGATCAACCCGGGGGGCTTAAGCTCCCCGGGTATTTCTATGCCCAAAGACCAGCAAAACTCAAGTATACGATCCAAATCCGAGACATCCATAAAGTAACACCTCCCTAGGGAAGCCGAGCCGAAAAGACCCCACAATATTTTACGTCCCGCGGGCTGGCACAAATGAAAGCAGTACAATCATACACCATTCACCAAAACTCACTTCCGCACATTCGGCGTCCCCAAGGATTGAGGCCCACGGTTCACCTCACCAAATTTCACGAATAGGTCAACACGGCACCGAACATGAAGCTTCTCATAAATATGCCGAATATGAACCTTTACAGTTGGCACACTGATCGACAAATCAGCCGCTATCTCTTTATTAGACAACCCCCGCAATAGAAGTTCTAGAATCTCACGCTCGCGTCGCGAAAGATTTTCATCCGCACCGGCCTCAGGCGGAGAATCATGAAAAGCACCCAGCACCTTACGCGCAATTTCACCACTCATCGGCGCGCCACCACTTTGCACCTCCTGAATGGCCGCAAGAATTTCCGCTGGCTGCGCCCTTTTCAAAAGATATCCGCAAGCTCCAGCCCGCAAGGCTTTGAACAAATTATCCGTGTCTTCATACGCCGTCAAAATAATCACTTGCAACGATGGCAAAAGCTCTTTCAACGCTGCGGTGCATTCAACACCGGAACGATTTGGCAAATGGATATCCATCAAAACTACATCCGGTTTCCAACCGGGAATAAGCTTCATCGCCTCTTCTGCGCTGCCACAGGCTCCCACACATTCACAGAGCGGGGAACTTCCTAGCAAAATCTCCAAACTCTGGCGAAGACGTGCATCATCCTCGACCGTGGCAACACGAATGGGACGGGAAACAGTTGGAGTCGATACGGCTGAATTCATGATTTTATAGGGATTGATCAGTCAATTTTAACGTCCATTTGATAAAGACGACGGTAAAGGGAGAAAAAAATCAAGATGAGTTCCGCCTCCCACAGTGCTCTGAATCACACAGCGTCCACCCAACTGACTGAGACGCGCCTTCATGTTGCCCAAACCATCCGCGTCCGGCGCAGGAAGATCATCTGAGAGCCCACACCCATTGTCAGAAACAGATAGATGAATCACTCCGGATTGATAAGAAACAGATACCCGCACTTCACTTGCACTCGAGTGACTCACCGCATTGTGCAGCGCCTCGGCAAAGGCAAGAAAGAGTCCGTGCCGCTGCTCGGCGGCAAGCGGTAAATCCGGCAAGTCCGAATCCACAGCAAGACGACAAGCAATCTGAGCGGGATTCAAAAAGTTCTTGGCGTATTGACAAAGATACGTCGCCAACGAGCGCAGTGTATCATTCTTCGGGTTGACCGCCCACACAATCTCATCAAGAGCCGCAATCAACTCACGCGACCGAGTCCCAATGCCCTGCAACAAAGGCGGAATAAATGCTGGGTCGATCCCCTCTGTTGCGACTAGCCCACTCGAAATATTGATCTGCGCGAGTCCCGCCCCCAAGTCATCATGAAGGTCTCGTGCAATGCGCGTCCGCTCCGCCTCCAACGCCCTGCGGGATTCCAGACGCGCAACACGAACGCGATACTTACGACGTTGCACAATCGCCACGATCATCGCTGCCGCAACGATCAGACCTAACACAACGCCAAGCTGAAATGTGTGCCGTTCCCAAAATTTTGGCGCGATTGAAAAACGAAATACCGCTCCATCACGGTTCCAAATTCCATCCTGATTGCAGGCTCTCACTTCAAATTGATACTCACCCGGCAGCATTCCCCCATAGCTGACAGAACGCTGAAAACCGCCCTCCACCCACGCGTCATCCACCCCACTCATCCTCCACCTGAAACGCACTTTCTCAGGAGCTGCCAATGTTAAGCCTGTAAACCTAAACTCAAGTGTATGAGGCCCAGGAGGAAGCCGAAAATACTCGGAAACTTTGAGCGTGTCTCCAGCAAGAAACAAACCGTCTAACCGCACTTCCTCAATCCGAACCGGCGGAAACGAACCATTCGACTTAACCGCAGCCGGATCTACCGCCACCGCACCACGCACTGTCGAAAACCACAGCCGTCCATCACGTGCTCGCAACGCTGCCGGTTGCAAACCACCCGAGCACTCGTTCGAAGGCAAGCCATCTCCACGCCCATAGAGTTTAAACTCCGCATTCTTCGCAAAGCCCATCGCCACTGCATGCAGCCCCTTCTTCTCAACCCGGAAAATCCCATGCCGCGTCCCCCCCCAAAGAAATCCCTTACCGTCATCCAACAACTGAGTGATTGAGTCGGATGGTAATCCATGTTCGCTCGTATACCTGAAAAATTTACCGTCCCTCCAACGCAACAAGCCACCACCACCACTGCCCAACCACACGGTATCATCGCCATCCGGCAACACCGCATAAACCAACATATCCAGCAAGTCACCTATCAACCAGTTCTCAAACCGACCATCTCGATAGCGTGTCAGGTGAGCCCCCGCATTACCTAACCAGATATCACCATTCGCACCTTCTCGAATATCAAAAATATGCCCTGGATTAAGCCCCTCATGTTTACCGAACTGACGAAGCTTCCCTTGATACCAACGAAATAAACCAAACTCTCCGCCAAACCACACACCACCTTGCCTATCAGGCAACACGGCTCGCACCGCTAGACCGACCTGACGCGGCGGAAATGGATTCGAAACCACACCATCCTCCCACTGAAACGCCCCACCACCAACAGTCCCCAACCACAGTGAACTCCCATCCCCCATCCTCCCGGAAACGGCTAAAACATCCGTAAGCGGAGCGCCACTTTTGGGAGCAGGCAAGCGCACTTCCTCACAACGACCATTCAGCCAACGAGTGAGTCCATCCGCGGAACTTAACCAAATCCGTCCATGCTCGTCTTCTGCTATCGACCTTACAACTGGCTGCAACAATCCCTGAGCCGGCCCCACAACCTCAAACAATTGGGGCCTCAAGCGCGCCAAGCCACCCGGTGTCCCAACCCAAATACCACCCTCCCGATCTTGCATCCACGAGCTCACAAGCGTTCCCGGCAAGCCCTCCGCTGTACCAATGCTTACAACACTGCCTTTTCCATCCACATGCCACAAACCACGCCCCGCCTCAGCAAGCCACGCCCCACCAGACGCATCCCCATACAAGGGAAAATTGACATGCAAAGGCCCACCTCTACCACCCCAAGGCTCAACCCTCAAAATCCACCTACCATTCAACTCTTTCATCAATGCCGTCTCCGTTCTCACCCACATTCCCCCATCCCCGGAAAATGCAATCTGCAAAATTGCGGATTCCGGCTTCATTCCAACCACTTCAACTTGCCGAAACACCGTTCCATCCCAAACCCCCAAGCCCTCACCAGTCCCCACCCAAAGAC
>JBEGOB010000220.1:0-3037 GCA_041182265.1 Verrucomicrobiota bacterium
CGGTTACCCGGGCGCGGGCTACGAGAATTTCACCTTCGGCGTCAACAACGGCAGCGGCACCTTCAGCGGATCTTTGACTGACTCGGATACGGCTTCCGCAAATTTCGTCAAGGCAGGTAGCGGCACGCAGATGCTCACCGGGCCACTGGACTACAACGGCAGCACCACCGTCAGCGGTGGCACCTTGGAACTTCCGGATGGCGACTGGAAAACGGGAGGACTCTATGCCGGTGGGACTGGTGCCAGCGGCACCATCATCGTGGGAGCCGGAGCCACCCTTTCGACATCATCAGGGGTCACGGGACTGCAAAACGGGCTAGTTCTGAATGGCGGCACCGTCAGTTCGCGGGGGCTTGTCTACTCGAACTATCGCAACCTGCTGCTGGAATCGAATATCACCGCCGGCGGTGCCGCGACATCCACGATTTCCTCGGAAATCAGCCTCCGGGGAAGTTATTCGGTTATTGTCGGCACTGACAGCACCTTGAACATCACCGGCGGCATTGCCGACGACGGGTTTGGCAATGGCGCCCAAGGCATCACCAAGGAGGGTGAGGGCATGCTCACACTTTCCGCCGTCAGCACTTACACAGGAGCCACCACCGTGAGCAGCGGCACGCTCAAGGTCACCGGACAAAACTATCTGCCAGGCAGCGGAGGGATCACGATTGGCTCCGGCGCGACCCTGATGATCGATGCCCCGGATGACGACAACACCCAGGGCATCACCAGCACAATGACCCTCAATGGCGGCACGTTGGCAGCCGGGACCGGAGCTTCGGCAAACAACGGATTCGGCCCGTGGGGGAATTTTCACATGGGCAACGGAGCATCTCTCCAAGCCGGAGGTGCAAGCACCTCGACCATTTCCGCCAGCTTGGGTCTGGGCACGGGCGTAAAACCGATCAACGTGGACGGTGGATCGACGTTGAATATCAGCGGGGATATCTTTGGCGTCAGCTATGTGGCCTATGGCCAATTCTCCAAGTCTGGAGACGGAACATTGGTGCTGGTCGGCAACAACAAAGCGGTCAGCCAGGGAATGATTCTATCCGCCGGCACGGTCGAGTTCTCCACCAACTCGCTCCCCACGAATCTGCGGGCCAGCGGCGGACCAGAGGGCTATTCGGCTGACTTCCAGGGCAATGCGACCCTGCGCTGGGCCACCGGTAATACCGTGGACATCTCGTTTGAAAACGGCAGTTCCCAAATCAAAATTGGCGACGGTGTCACAGCCACCTTCGACACCAATGGCAACGACGTGACTCTTGCTACCGCGTTCGACTTGGGTGCAAGCCAGACCGGCGCGGTCGCCAAGTCCGGCGCGGGCACGCTGGCGCTCACCGCTGCGAACTCCTACACAGGATCCACCACTGTCAACGAAGGCACGCTCCTCCTCGGCGATGGCACCAACAACACCGGCCTCTCCGATACGAACGACGTGCTTGTCGAATCCGGAGCCACGCTCCATCTCGACTACGACGCTGGCAATCCTGATACCATCGATGAACTCTGGCTTGGTGGTATACAGCAAGCCCCCGGCATTTACGGTGCGGGCACCTACTCGGGCGTCACCATCACCGGCACTGGCACCCTCAATGTGCAGAATGGCCCGAGCGCCGATTCCTTCGCCAACTGGATGTCCACCAACTACCCGGCCATCGTCTCGCCCGATAACGCACCCGGCGCAGATCCCGACAACGACGGCATCGCCAACCTCATGGAATACCTCCTGCAAGGTGGCGACCCCTCGGTTTCCACCACCGGCACTCTGCCGACGATGAATGCCACAGGGACGAATTTCGTTTTCACTTATTTCCGCCGCACCGAAGCCACGGGCACCACCCAGACTTTCCAATACGGCGACGACCTGAGCGGCTGGACGGATGTGGCGGTCATCGACGGTGGAATCGTCTCCATCGCCTCGCCTGAGGCTGGCATCGAGCAAGTCGTCATCACCGTCGCCAAAGGTGCCGAAACCAAACTCTTCGGCCGCCTGCAAGTGGTGAAATAAGGAATTTTCCAAGGCAGGGACGTCCGCCCGGACGTCCCTGCCCAACCTGAAACCCTTCCTCCAAGTCCACGCCAACTGATCTGTCAGACATTCAAAATTTTAAATTTAAAATTCTCCCACCAACCCATCGTCTTCCATGAAGTCCAAGCCTAACCCGTTCCTCCGCTTTTCCCTCGCCCTCGCCGCATCTTCCGTCTTCCTCTCCATGGGGGCCGCCCATGCGGCGACCTACGACTGGACCGGCGCCGCCAACAATAACTTCACCGACGGCGGCAACTGGGTTGGAGGAATTTGGAGCCAATGGGACGACTACCGCTTCGTTGGCACCCCCACCAACCCATCCATCAGCATCAACGGCTACTTCGGCATCGGAAGCCTGACTTTGCAAAGTGGACTGACGACCGACATCGTGATCAACAGCACGAATGCCCAACCGCTCATCATGCACACGGGTATCGCGAATAGCGGCTTGGCTTTGATCTCCATCGACGCCAACAGCAGCAATCTCACGCTCAATGGCGAATACATCGCTGGATCCGCCGTCACCTGGGATGTCGGAGCCGGGCGCTCGCTCACATTGAATGGACCGCTGAACGATTGGTCCGGTAATGGCACTGCCTCCCTCGTCAAGAATGGGGCGGGCACCGCCGTGCTCACCGGCGCCAACGGCTACACCGGTGCGACCACCGTCAACAACGGCATCCTCCAAGTCTCAACGCAGAACGGACTGGCCTCCAGCAGCGCCATCACCATCGCCAGCGGGGCGGCTCTCTCGATGACCGCAGCCTCAAACAACACGCTGAACGTCAATACCGCCCTCACGCTCAACGGCGGCACGCTTTCCGCCGGAGGAGGATCAGCCGTGACCCACTACGGCAACTTCCATCTCGGCAACTCCGGCTCCATCAGTGTCGGTAACGACACCGGCACCTCGAACATCACCGGCAATCTCTCGGTGGACGGACGTGATCTTTATAACGACAATGCCGGGTTCAGCGCGATCACGGTGGGCGATAACTCAAC
>JBEGOB010000221.1:0-7832 GCA_041182265.1 Verrucomicrobiota bacterium
CAAGGCCTACCTCCCTGTTGCGCGGCAGCACGCCGCGGATTATGTGCGCAAACACAATCGGGAGAAACTGTCCGTGGGCGGCGACAACGGCTGGATCATCGGAACCGGAGCGAATGCCTACTACATTCCCGGTGCCTCGGGCGGGCATTCCGGGCCGGGCACGGGCGGCTTCACCTCGAAGCTGCTGGTGGATTATTACCTGTTCACCCAGGACCGGAAGTTTCTCGCGGAGATCGCCTATCCGGCGCTGCTGTCCTTGAGCCAGTTTTACTCCAAGGCGCTGGTTCCCCATGGCGACTTGCTTTTGGTCGAACCGTCCTCCTCTCCGGAACAAGGCACCACAGCCGAGCAGGTCAAGGGAATGCCGGGCCACTTGGTCGGAAACAGGTATTACACCACGGCGGGCTGCACATTCGACCAAGGCTTCGTCTGGGAAACCTTCTCCGACACGCTCGCGCTGGCCGAAATACTGGGTAAAACAGACCCATTCCTCGATACAATCCGCGAGCAAATGAGTCGCCTAGATCCGATCCAGGTCGGCGCGGATGGACAAATCAAGGAATACCGCGAGGAAACCCACTACAGCGATATCGGCGATCCCAAGCACCGGCACATCTCCCACCTCTGCCCGCTCTATCCGGGGACGCTGATCGGCTCCGCTCACCCCGAGTGGATGCGGGCCGCGAGCAAGACGCTCGATCTGCGTGGCAACAAAACCACCGGTTGGGCCCTGGCGCACCGGATGAACAGCCGCGCCCGCCTTGGCGAAGGGAAAAAAGCCCATGAAGTCTATCAGCAATTCCTTCGCGAACGCACCTTGCCGAACCTCTGGACGGTGCATCCTCCGTTCCAAATCGATGCCAGCCTCGGCACCATGGCCGGCGTCGCAGAGATGCTGCTGCAGAGCCATGAGGATGCGATCAAACTCCTCCCGGCCTTGCCCAAGGCATGGGACACCGGTTCCTTTCAGGGCCTAGTGGCCCGTGGGAACTTTGTGGTCTCCTGTGATTGGAGCGAAGGAAAACCCACCTCGGTTTCCATCCACTCCAAGAGTGGCGGAAAATGCCGGATGGCCAGCCCCGGCATCGGGTCGGTGACCGTTAAGGATGGCAGTGGCAATCCCGTGAAGGCCACAGGCGAAGGAAGCGATCTCATCGAATTTGAGACGACCGCCGGGGAGATTTACCTCATCGAACAAGCATGAAATCACTCATTCCCGCCGCGATTTTCGCCCTCCTCGCGACTGCCACTCCGGCGAGAGCGCAGGATACCCCAGTGCTCGATCAACTCGCGGCACACAATGTCGTGGGGGACTCGCCCAGCCAAGACACGCGCGTAAAACCCAACGTCATCATCATCTTGGCCGACGATCTCGGCTACGGGGATGTGAAATGTTACAACCCGGAGCGCGGAAAGATCCCCACCCCGCACATCGACAAGCTTGCCTCGCAGGGGATGCGTTTCACCGATGCGCATACATCGAGCGGCGTCTGCTCGCCCAGCCGCTACGCGTTGCTTACCGGGCGCTATCATTGGCGGTCGCGCCTGCAGAGCTACGTTGTGAATTATCTCCAAGGTCCGCTCATCGCGCCGGGCCGTCTCACCCTCGCGAGCCTGCTCAAACAGCACGGCTACCGCACGGGCGCCATCGGGAAGTGGCACCTCGGCTGGGATTTCCAGATCACGCCTGACGAGCGCAAACGACTCCAGAGCTATGGCGGAAAGGCGGGCGGCGGAGACAAGGTCAAGACGGCAGCCACCGACGAGGATTTGGCCGCCTGGCGCACGATCTATGCCCGCCAGTTCCGTGGTGGCCCGTTGCCCTGCGGCTTCGATTCCTTTTGCGGCACCGATGTCCCCAACTGGCCGCCGTATTGTTTTATTGAAAACGACCGCACGGTTGGCATTCCCAGCGAACTGCTCGCCGCCGATACCTTGAAGAATAATCAGGCCGACGTGCAGGGCCCTGCACTGGCCGGATGGAAGCTGGAGGACGTGCTCCCAGCCCTCGAGGAACGGGCGTGTGCGTTCATCCAAAATGCGGCAAAGCTCCCGGAACCATTCTTTCTCTACCTGCCGCTCACCGCGCCCCACACCCCCATCGCGACCACCAAGGAGTGGCGTGGCAAGAGTGGACTCAACGACTACGCGGACTTCGTGATGCAGACCGATGCCACCATTGGCCGGGTGCTCCAGGCGTTAGAAGAGAGCGGTGCCGCGCAAAACACCCTGGTCGTGTTCACCAGCGACAATGGCTTTGCGCCCTATGTGGGGGCCACGGAACTCGAGGGAAAAGGGCATTTCCCGAGCGGCCCACTGCGGGGTTACAAGGGGGACGCATGGGAAGGCGGCCACCGCGTGCCATTCATCGTGCGCTGGCCGGGAAAAGTGAAACCCGACACCCGGTGCGATGCACTGGTGGCGCAGGCCGATCTCATGGCCACCCTGGCAGAAACACTTGATGCCAAACTCCCCGACAACGCGGGCGAAGACAGCTTCAGCCTCATGCCGCTCCTCCAAGGCGGCAACAAGCCCGTGCGCGAATATGCAGTCAGCCATGGAATGAATGGTCTACCTGCGCTGCGAAAAGGATCGTGGAAGATCATCTTCGGCAAGATGGGTGGCGGCTTCACAAATGCACCGGGCACCACCGCCACCGGCCAACTCTACGACCTAGCCACCGATCTCGGAGAAACCAAAAACCTCTGGAATGAGCAGCCCGAGCTCGTCGCCGAGCTGACCGCCACCATGACTCGCCTCGTTGCCGATGGCCGCAGCACGCCAGGCGAGCAGCAGCAAAACGATGTTCCCGTGCGCTGGCAGCGGTTTCTCGAGCGCTCCTCTCCCGCAAAATAGCACCCGCCATTTGAAGCACCAACCCGCAACCATTGGATCAATTCCCACCCTTATTAAGGGACAAGTCCACAGGTAAAGAAAAGGATCTGATCCAATTCGAACCCACCGCCGGTGAAACTTATTCCATTCAAAAATCATGAAGGCATCGAGCATCAAATCATTCATCACTCCATCAATCTTCTCAATCTTCGCAATCTTCGTGGCTGCCAATCCAGCGCGGGCGAATGCCACTCCGGTCGTCCTCGAACAACTTGCCACCCACCATGTCGTGTGGAACTCGCCCAGCCAGGACATGCACGGCTCGATGCCGATCGGCAACGGCGACCTCGCTGCGAATTTCTGGGTCGAGCCAAGTGGCGATCTGGTTTTCTACCTCTCCAAGAGCGATTCGTGGGACGCGGATCAGGAACTCATCAAGCTCGGCCGCGTGCGCATCCGACTCGACAAGCCGTTCGTGCGCGATGGTCGCCCGTTCCGCCAGGAACTCGATCTGGCGCGGGGCTGCATCGTGGTAGAATCGGGCGCGGGGAATGACAAAACCATGGTGGATTTCCGGATCGATGCCAACCGCCCGGTGGTGAATGTGGATATCAAGAGCGCCGAGGCGTTCACCGCGCAGGTCACCCTCGAAACATGGCGCGACGACACGATCCTGCCGGCGGAGGGCAACGCGATCCGGTGGTATCACCGCAACGCCACGAGTATTTTTACCGAAACTCTGAAAAACCAGCATCTGGGCCATGCGTTAGAAAAATTTCACGATCCGCTCCTCAACCTCACTTTTGGCGGACTGATCACGGGGGAGGGATTGGTCACGAAGGATGACAAGACGCTGTCCACCGCCGTGCCCGTGAAGTCCCTCGGCATCCGCATCCACGCGCTCACCGCGCAAACGCCCGAGGCCGCCGCGTGGGTCTCGCAACTCGAGAAACTTCGCGCCGCCAACGACCAGGTTGCCACCGCCGAGGCGCGCCCGGCGCATGAGCAATGGTGGAAGGATTTCTGGAACCGCAGCTGGATTTTTCCGGAGGGCACGGAGGAGGCCAAGTCCGTGGGCCGCGCCTATGCCCTGCAACGCTGGATCCAGGCCTGCGCTGGACGCGGAGCCTACCCGATCAAGTTCAACGGCTCGCTTTTCACAGTGGATGGTATGGACTTCAACAAAAAGACAGGCGAGTGGTCGGATACGAGCCCTGACTGGCGGAAGTGGGGCGGGTGCTATTGGTTCCAGAACACGCGGCTCCCGTATTGGCCCATGCTCTACTCCGGCGACTACGAGCAGATGGAGCCGCTCTGGAAGATGTATCGCGATGCCGTGCCCTTGCTGAAGGAGCGCACGAAAACCTACTTCAAACACGACGGGATTTTTTGTTCTGAAACCATGCACCCGTGGGGCCTGAACAAGCAGGGCGACTTCGGGATAAACAACAAGGAGTTCATCCCTGCCAATGCCTTTATGCGCTGGAATTGGGATAGTGGCCTCGAGCTTTCCCAAATTATGTTCGACCGCTATGTCCACGCGCCAAGCGAAGAGTTCGCCAAAACCACGCTGGTTCTGATCGCGGATGAAGTGGTGACTTTTTACGAGCAGCACTACCCGAAGCCGGAACCCGGCAAGGCCCGCTTCGCTCCGTCGATGAGCCTGGAGACCCATCATACCGCCGAGGATCCGCTGCCTGTGGTTGTCGGCCTGCGCACGGTGCTCACCCGGTTGCTGGAATTACCCGAATCGCTCACCACACCGGAGCAACGTGCGAAGTGGAGCCGCTTCCTCGCGGAGTTGCCGAAGGTCCCGATGGCTGAGGAAAACGGCAAACGCTGGCTGCTGCCCGCCCGCACCTATTCGGAACGAAAAAACTCGGAAAATCCCGAACTCTACGCCGTCTTTCCCTACCGCGCCTACGGCCTCGGCAAGCCCGGCATCGCAACCGCTCTCGAGACCTGGAATCGGCGGGTCGTCAAGGCCACCGGCGGTTGGCGGCAGGATGCCATCCAAGCCGCGCTCCTCGGGTTGGCCGATGAAGCCAAAGCCTTCGTCGTCAAAAATGCCACTCAACCCTCGCTGCTCGGCCCCACGCCGCCCAAGCCCTCGAGGTTCCCAGCCTTCTGGGGTCCGAATCTGGACTGGGTTCCCGATCAGGACCAAGGCTCGGTGACCCTGATCGCCCTGCAGCGCATGCTCATGCAGTGCGACGGCGACACGATCCGCTTAGCTCCGGCCTGGCCGACGGACTGGAACGCCAGCTTCAAACTCCACGCCCCGAAAAACACCACCGTCGAAGGCCGCGTGGAGAACGGCAAGGTGACCGATCTCAAAGTGACCCCCGAATCCCGCCGCAAGGATGTGATCATCGGGGCCGAATAAATGCCGCGTGCCCCCACGAAGTTTAACTAACCAACCGATTCCAATTCAACACGCCACCATGAACAAAGCAGCAGGCTTCAACTTCAGAAGAAAATCCATCCCCGCCTTCAGTCTTCTCGCGGCCCTCTCCGTTTCCGCGCACGCCCTCGACCTCCACGTGAGCCCGGCGGGCAAGGATACGAATTCCGGCACGGAGGGCGCGCCACTCGCCTCATTGGCGGCGGCTCGCGATGCCGCCAGAAAAGTGGCCGCCAAGGAGACGGTCACTGTTCATGTGGGCGACGGGGTTTACTACCTGCAGGAAACGCTCGTGTTCACCCCGGCGGACTCCGGCAGCGCGGAGTTTCCTGTGGCTTACCGCGCCGTGAACGAAGGCCGCGCCGTCCTGAGCGGCGGCTCGGATCTCAAGCTGGATTGGAAGCCATTCCGCGCCGGCATCTCCCAAGCCGCGACACCTCAGGGTCTGGAGATCGACCAACTTTTCATCAACGGCAAGGCCCAGCGCATGGCCCGCTACCCGAATTTCGATGCCACGAAAAAAACCGACGCCTATCAGGGCTACGCGGCGGATGCCTTTTCCAAGGAACGCGCCGCGAAGTGGACGGATCCGGTCGGCGGGTTCATTCATGCCATGCACAGCTCCCGCTGGGGCGGCTACCACTAACGCATCACGGGCAAGGATGCCGAAGGCAATGTGACCTACGAGGGCGGTTGGCAGAACAACCGCCAGATGGGCATGCACAAGGATTTCCGCATGGTGGAAAACATCTTCGAAGAACTCGACGCCCCCGGCGAGTGGTTCCACGACCGCAAAACTTCGACCCTCTATTTCCTTCCCGAGCCCGAAACCAACCTTGCCACGGCGAAAGTGGAAGTCGTCCGCCTGCGGCATCTCGTCGAACTCGCCGGCTCGCAGGAGAAGCCGGTGAAACACATCTCTCTCCAAGGCTTCACGGTGCGGCACGCGGCACGCACTTTCATGGATTGCAAGGAACCGCTGCTGCGCTCGGATTGGGCAATCTACCGCGGCGGGGCGTTCCTGCTCACCGGCACCGAGGAGATCGACATCCTCGATTGCGTGTTCGACCAAGTCGGCGGCAATGCCGTTTTCGTGAACAACTACAACCGACGCTTCCTGATCAAGGGTTGCCACATTCACGATGCCGGAGCCAGCGGCGTGTGTTTCGTGGGCGACCCCGCCGCCGTGCGCAATCCGCTGTTCGAATATAACCAGTCCCAAGACCTCACTAAGGTCGATCCCCTGCCAGGCCCGAAGAGCGACAATTACCCCGCCGCTTCCATCGTCGAGGATTGTCTCATCCACGGCATCGGCCGCGTCGAGCGTCAACCAGCCGGCGTGCAGATTTCGATGGCCAAGGGAATCACCGTGCGCGACACCTCGATCTACGACTGCGCCCGCGCAGGCATCAATATCAGCGAGGGAACCTGGGGCGGGCATCTCATCGAGGGCTGCGATGTCTTCGACACCGTTCTCGAGACCCACGACCACGGCTCGTTCAACTCGTGGGGACGCGACCGCTTTTGGGACAAGAGCTGCCCGAAGACAGAAAAGGCCGTGGCCCTCAACCCCGATCTTCCCTTCCTTGATGCCAGCACGCCGACCATCATTCGCAACAGCCGCTGGCGTTGCGACCACGGTTGGGATGTGGATCTCGACGACGGATCCACCCACTACGAAATCTACAACAATGTGTTTCTCAAAGGCGGCCTCAAGCTGCGCGAGGGCTACCGCCGCATGGTGTATAACAACATCGGCTATAACAGCAGCGCCTATCCGCATGTCTGGTACAAGGACAGCCAGGACTCTCTGAAGAACAACATTTGGATGACCGCCTACAGGCCGGCCCGCATGCCGAAAGACAAGTGGGGCGGCACGAGCGACGCCAATCTTTTCGGCTCCGAATCCGCCTTGCAGGCTGCACAGGACAAAGGCTGGGATGCCAACTCCCTCGCCGGCGACCCGATGTTCATCGACTCCGCAAAGGGCGACTTCCGCGTGCGCGAGGAATCCGCCGCATTGAAGCTGGGCTTTAAAAATTTCCCGATGGATCGATTCGGCGTGAAAAAACCCGCGCTCAAAGCCATCGCCCGCACACCGGAAATCCCACCCATGCAGGACAAGGCGGCCGACAAGCGCGGCCCCGCCACGGCGGAATGGCTCGGCGCACGCTTGTCGGAACTCGATGGCGAAGCGTTCTCCGCCTACGGCATCGCCAAGGACGAGGGCGGTGTGGCGTTGATCGAGGTGCCGAAGGACTCCGCCGCCGCTCGTGCCGAATTGAAGTCTGGTGACCTCCTGCTGCAAATCAACGGCCATCGCGTGACGAGGGTCGGGCAGGTCCGCAGGCTCAGCGAGGAATCCGACACCCGCCCGCTCACTCTGCGAATCGTGCGCGACCAGACGCCGATGACCCTGACCCTCCCGCCGTGAGCCTCTGCCTCTCAAGGCTTTTATCCTCTGCCAATCGCAAATCAAAAATCATCAATCATCAATGAATCCCTCTTCAGCTACCCCGCTGCTCATCGCCGCCAGTCTGCTCGCTTTAGGGTTCTGCTCCAGCGCCTTGGCCGCCACCGTCGAGAAGATCTC
>JBEGOB010000222.1:0-10361 GCA_041182265.1 Verrucomicrobiota bacterium
CCAAAATGCGTGCCGCCGTCGAAGCCGCATTCAAAGCCGCCACCAGCCGCTCACCCGTCCTCATTTCCGGGATGCCCGCCACCGGGAAAAAATCCATTGCCAAACTCATCCACGAAGTCTCTGGACACAAAACACCTCTGCCCTGTCTCGACGCTGCCCGCCTCAAGCCAGAACAACTCACCACCGAGCTTTTCGGCAGCCCAAACCCCGAAGCTCAAAACTGGCCCCTCGTCGGCAAAGGTCTGCTCAACAAGCCTAGTACCACCAGTTTGCTCATCGAAAATGTCGAAACGCTCAACGCTGAAACTCAAAAGAAATTACTGACTTGGCTCACGAGCAATGACTTTGAAAAAAAATCAGCTTGTCGGATCATCACCACAACCACCACCACACGTGCTGCCGTCCTTGCTGAGGGACGTTTCCGCAAAGACCTCTGGTATGCCTTGAGCGTTTACCATGTGAAGGTGCCGCGCCTGATGGATCGCCCTGAGGATTTGTCTCAACTCTGTGAGGATATCGTCACTCGCATCTGCATCGCTAAGAAACTCCGCCGCCCCAGCTTCACCCGCAAGGCCTTCGAGATGATCACCGACCACACTTGGCCCGGAAATCTCAGTGAACTCCAAAACGTCATGGAGCATGCAGTTTCCCACACCATGGACGGCCTCATCGGTCCCAGCGACCTGCCACAACTCCAAACAGAACAACGGCAAATCGCCCAAACCGAAGTGAACGGCGTCACCCTCGGCGCGGTCAGCATCGACGAGATCGCAAAAATCCACCTCCTCGCCGCGCTAGAAGCCTGTGGCGGCAACCGCCGCCGCGCTGCAAACCGCCTAAACATCAGCACACGCACGGTTTACAACATGATCCGCCGCTACGGCATCGACGGGAAAAAAAGGCGCACAAAACCCAGTCCGCCCGAGTCGGATACGCCACCGCCCGAGCCGACAGCCTGAAGCGAGGGCATTTCCCCCATCCGTTTTTTCACTCGGGCAGTAACTCAACTCGCCGCTTGCGTTTCTCCAGCAGCGTCGTTTCCCGGTAGCCTGCGGCTTTCGCGATTTCGATGGCCCGTGCGAAATCACGCCCCAACTCACCCGGCGCATGCGCATCTGACGAGATCACCAATCCCACCCCCGCAGAACATGCCAACTCCAAAAAACGCGGCGCGGGATAGACTTCAGCGCACGGTTTATACAAACCCGCCGTGTTCAACTCAATCAAACTCCCCGCCGCCGCGATCGCATCAATCACCGGCTCGTAATAACGGTCCAGATCACCGGCGGGCACATGGGCAAATTTTTTCACCAAATCCGGATGCCCGAGAATATCAAACAATCCGGAATCCGCCATGCAGGCGTAAGTTTCCCAATAATGCTTCCAAACGGCATCCACATCACTCTCCGCCCAGCGCCCAAGCCACTTCGGATTGTCAAAATCCCAGTCGCCCAAATAATGCACCGAGCCAATGAAATAGTCCCATTCATAGCGACTCGCCAACTCGTGAATCCATGGCTCGCACCCGGACAACCAGTCGCACTCCAAGCCCGCACGCACCGGAATCCTCCCCGCAGCATGCGCACGCGCACGCGCAATCCATTCAAGATAAGCAGGGAACTCGGCATCCTCCATGCGCCAATCATCAAACGGCTCAGGAACCTGCGGCGCATGATCGGAAATCCCATACTCGCTCAGACCCACCGCGATGGCGCGCTCCACAAAGGCTTCCGGCTCGCCCTCGGCATGACGGCAGAGCGGTGTATGAGAATGATAATCAGCAGGCACTTGTTGTAATTCCGATTGAATCAGGTATTGAACGCTTGGGAGAAGCCATACTAGAGTCCTCTCAAGCTGCAAGCACCAGACTTCCATGTCAGAATTTTCTCCAGAAACCACGCCAGGCAATGCCATCACTCATTACCTACTCGAACAACTCCGGCGCCACCCGAAACGCGTCGTTTTCACCGAGGGCGAAGACATCCGAGTCATCCGCGCCGCAGCTCGCCTCGTTGAGGCAGAAGCCGTCGCCCCCATCCTGCTCGGCAACCGCGAAACCATCCGCGCCATCGCAGCAGAACACTCGGTTTCCTTAAAATTCGTTCATATCATTGATCCTCCGCTCGCATCGGACTTTAAATTGTTCTGCCAGCGTGTCGAAAACATGGCCCGCTACCGCACCCTAAAAATCGGGGACCCTGCGGAAATCGTCTCGCGCCCCCACTATTTCGGCGCACTCATGGTCCAATACGGCCAGGCAGACGCCATCGTCGGCGGCAATCAAGCGCTCCCCGCTTCCTATTTCCGCGCCCTGCTCAACACCATCAAGCCTCTCCCCAGCGTCCCGAAAATTTTCGGCGTCACGCTGCTCACCGGCTCCCATCTCAAGCATATGGGCGGCGATGGCATCCTGTTCCTTGCAGATTGCGGCCTCAATCCCAACCCGGACGTCCAAGAACTCGCCGCCATCGCGCTCGAAACCGGCCGCCTCGCTCACCATTTCCTTGGCCGCAAGGCATACGTCGCCATGCTCAGCCACTCGACCAAAGGCTCCGCCCACACTGCGGATGCTCTCCGCATGGCTGCCGCTTGTTCGCTCGCTCGCGAACACGCACTCAAGGAGTTTCTCGACATCAGCATCGAAGGTGAAATCCAAGCCGACGTCGCACTCGACCCCGCCGCCGCAGAGACCAAACTCCCCGCCGCAGAAGCACGCCCGACGGCCGATGTCCTCGTTTTCCCGAATTTGGACGCAGCCCACATTTCGCTCAAACTTCTCCAGCACGTCGCTGGCGCGCAAAACTACGGCCAACTCATCCTCGGCCTCTCACGCCCTGCCGCCCAAGTCCCGCGCACCGCAAGCGTCGAAACCATCTTCGGCACCGCCGCCGCCATCGCCGTGGAGGCCATCAAGTTCCACCAACTCTACCCAGAAGGCGAAATCTAAGGGAATACCGCCGTTTGCTTGACGCCGAGACGCGCCCGCGCTAGTCCTCGACCGTGATTAAAACGAGTCTCAGAATTTTTTCAATTTTCCTCATCGCCGCGTGCACTCACGTCGCGCAGGCACAGCTCACCACTTCTCTCAAACTCTCAAAACGCCAGTATCTCGCTGGCGAACCCGTCGTCGCCGTGGTCACCATCACCAACCACGCCGGACAAGAACTCACATTCTACGGCGACGGTCGCACCCAGTGGCTGGATTTCATGCTGAAAACCAGCCGCGGCGAAACAGTCACCCCACGCGGTCGCTCAAACTTTGGCAAAATGACCATCCGCGCCGGCGAGTCTCTTTCACGCGAGGTGAACCTCGCACAGCACTTCCACCTCGGCGAACCCGGCGACTTTTCAGTCAGCGCCGTCATCCACATGCCCGGCCAACTCGGCGGCGGATCATCGACCAACCGGGTGATTTTCAACCAAAGCCCCGGCGCTCCCTACTGGAAACAAAAAGTCGGCATCGCCGGAAAACCTGGCCAAACCCGCGAGTTCCGCATCCTCAATTTCAACGGCGACCAAAAAGCGCAGATTTACGCACAAATCATCGACGGGCGCACCGGCCAAAATGTCAGCACCTTCCTCCTCGGGGACGTGCTCATGCTGCGCAAACCCCTCGCCACCGTGGACCGCCAACAACGCATGCACGTCATGTTCCTCGCCACTCCCACCATGTGGGTCCATTGCCAAATCAACACCGACGGCAAACTCGTCGAACGGCAAATCCACCAACGCGGCCCTCAAGGCGACCCACAACTCCTCACTTTCAGCGACGGAACCGTCCGCGTCTCCAACAGCATCCCCTACGACCAAAAAGCCGCAGCCGAGGCCAAGGCTAAAGTTCGCAAAGCATCCGACCGCCCCACGGGGACTTTCTAATTCATCACGATCCCTCCACCCGAACCGGGACAATTCCCTTTACTTTCACTCGCAAATATCAAGATTTCTTAATCGTTTCCTAACTTTTGACATTTTATGAACCTTTTCCTCAAAACTTTTGCCGTGCTTTGCGCCCTCGCTGGAGGCCTCCAGGCGGCAAATTTCAGAACCGTCGTCATTGACGCTGGCCATGGCGGTCACGACAACGGCGGTCAATGGGGGAAGGTCTATGAAAAACATCTCGCTCTCGACACCGCTGCACGACTCGAATTGAAGCTCAAGCGACTCGGATATCAAACGGTGATGACTCGCCGCAGCGACTATTTCATCTCGCTCCCTCAACGGGTCAGCACCGCAAACCGTTACAAAAACGCCATTTTCGTCAGTATCCACTACAATTATACGTGGAAGCAACACGTCAGTGGCTTGGAAACTTTCTACCACAACGCCGAGGGCAAACGCCTCGCTCAATATGTCCAAAGCAGTCTCATCCGGCGCACCCGCTCCGTGGACCGCAGCGCAAAATACGCGCGCTACTACGTGATCCGGAACTGCACGCTTCCCTCGATCCTCGTGGAAGGCGGCTTTGTCAGCAACACCGCAGAACGCAATCGCATGAAATCCGGCTTTTTCCGGGACTCGATCGCCCAAGGTGTGGTGGACGGTATCCAACGCTACCGCCGCGGTTATTGATTTTCACATGCAAGCGAGCTCAAGCCGCTTAAACTATCGGCATGGCTGCGGTCACTCTTGCTGAAATGCTGGCTCTCGAAGCCTCCGCCATGGCTTCGGGCTGGTCTGAAGAAGCGCTGCTCGATGCCGCCGGCGAAAAACTCGGCTGGGCAATCCACCAGTATTTCCCGAATCCCGGCACGCTCATCGGCTATCTTGGAAAGGGCCATAACGCCGGAGACGCCATCGTCGCCATGCGCATCCTTCGCAACCATTGCGGCTGGAATATCCAAGCCAGACTCGCCTTTCCAATTTCACAATGCGCCCCACTCACCCGCAAAAAGTGGCTGGAACTTGGACTGGAGCAGCCACTAATGAAACCTCCAAGCCGCCCGAATCATCGGCAAGCCTTCGTCCTCCTCGACGGCCTCGCCGGAACCGGCGTCAGCGGTCCACTTCGCGCCCCTCTCAAAACTCTCGCTGCCGAAATGGCACGCATCCGGAACTCGCATGGCGCACGCATCGCCGCTGTCGATCTCCCATCTGGAATCCATCCGGATACCGGCGAAATTTTTGAAAATACAGTCACCGCCGACGTCACATTCATGATCGGCAGTGCCAAACAAGGGCTCTTGCTTGGCCGAGCCTCCACGGCCACCGGCGCCCTCGCCTTGGTGGAAGTCGCCCCTCTAAGCTCCCATCAACCCGCGACCTTGGAATTGATCTGCCCGCAATCCCTCGATTTTGGCAAGACTCCACGTCCCTTCGACTTCCATAAAGGCATGGCCGGGCGCGTCGCCATCCTTGCCGGCTCGGAATCCTACACCGGCGCAGCCGTCCTCGCTGCAAGCGGCGCACTCCGCGGCGGTGCCGGCCTTGTCAGCCTCTTCACTCCCCCATCTGCCAGAACCCAAATCTCTTGCAAGTGCCCACCTGAAGTCATGATCCGGAGCTGCACGGACCCTCGGGAATTGCTGGATTTCCGCTTCGATTCCCTGCTTGTCGGATGTGGGCTGCACCTGAGCGACGGATTCCTCTCCGAATCCCTGATGGATCTCATTTTGGAATCCACCACACCCGTCGTCATCGACGCCGGGGCCTTGGACTTTTTGGCAAAATCCGGAAAAATCGGCAGCCTCAGCCCAAGACACCTCCTCACTCCACACCCCGGTGAGTTCGCAAGCCTCGCCCCTGATCTCACTGGCCTCCCACGAGAGACCGCCGCCCGCCTTTTCTCCGAGCGTTGTCCCGCGAGCCTGCTCCTCAAGGGCAGCAGAACTCTCATCACGCAAAAAAATCACCCGCTATTCTGCAATTCCACAGGCAGCCCCGCCATGGCGACGGGTGGCCAAGGCGACCTTCTCGGCGGAGTCATTGCCGCACGCCTTGCCATCGGAGACTCACCCATCCAAGCCGCATCTCTCGCCGCTTGGGTCTGCGGCCGCAGCGCGGAAATCGCACTCACACAAAGCCATCTCTCGGATGAATCCCTGCTTCCAAGCGATGTCCTCCACTTCCTAGGCGCTGCTTTTCGTGACTGGAAAACCGGCCACCGTTGATCAATCGAGCACCTCTCTCGGTGCCAAGAATCGATCCATCACGAAGGGGCCAAATGGCACAAAGGCCGCGACAAACGCTAAAACCGACTTCAAAAAAGTGATCTTACGCTCCAGCAGCGCCTGCAAGATCGCCAAGCAATAAACGATAAACAGGATGCCATGAATCCACCCCACCCACTGCACTCCCTCGGGAATCCCCGCCAAATACTTGAGCGGCATGGCGATCCCCATCAATAAAATCAAGGAAACGCCCTCGAACATCCCAACGGCTCGCAAGCGTCCCAATGTTGTTTTGAAATTCAGCATGCCGCTAATCACGACTTAAAATCCCCTGCGACAACCGCAAAAAAGAACCAATGGTCTGTGAAAACCATTGGCTCCTTAAATCCGGGGGAGAATTTACTCGGTCAGTTTACAGCCACTGCAGAAGTGCCCGTCTCACCTGTGCGGATGCGGATCGCTTCCTCAACATTTGAGATGAAAACTTTTCCATCACCGATTTTACCGGTATTCGCGCTCTTGACGATCGCAGAGGCAACGCCTTCCGCTTGGCCGTCATCAACGACAATTTCAATTTTCACTTTGGGGAGGAAATCCACCGTGTACTCAGAACCTCGATAAATCTCAGTATGGCCCTTCTGGCGACCGAAGCCTTTGACTTCAGTAACTGTCATGCCTTGCACACCCACCTCAGCGAGGGCCTCCTTGACTTCTTCAAGCTTAAATGGTTTGATGATCGCTTCAATTTTTTTCATAGTTCGGCGGATTGGTGATGAATGGAAAGCAGAGGATGTGCCAACTCGCTCACACTCTGTTTTATTTTCCGTGGCGAGCCTATCGGTGGGATGGCTCGCTGACGAGAGGAAAAAGCGAATCCGCCATTTCAAACTCACGCAAGCACGTCCCTTGCTCCTCAATTCTTGTTCTTCAAAAGGTCACGAATTTCGGAAAGCAATTGCTCCTGGGCAGGAATCACCGCAACTGGGGCCTTGACCGGCTCTTTTTCCAGCGTCCGCTTGGCGCGGTTGATCGCTTTCACCACCATGAACATGGCGAAGGCGACGATGAAAAAATTCAAGGCGACCGATATGAAATTTCCATACGCCAGCACGGCCCCCTGATCCTTCGCCTCCAGCAAACTCGTCGCCGTGACTTGGCTTGATAAGGCAATGAACTTGTTACTGAAATTCAAACCTCCCGGCGTGACGCTGCCGACCAAGGGCATGAATAAGTCGTCAATAAACGCAGTGGACAACTTGGTGAAAGCCGCACCCATCACGAAGGCAACGGCCATATCAATCAGATTTCCCTTGAGGGCGAATTCTCTAAACTCTTTGAACATCATTGGTTTTTAAAATTAGGGGCTGACCTTACATGCACAAATCGTGCGCCTTGGCCAAGCAGATTTTTTGGCCGGATCGCACTTGAACCTTGGCAGCCCGTCACTTTCTGACGACTGTCCGCCTGATGGTCATGCAGAAGTCGCGCGCGCTGTTCTCACTCATTGATGAAGTCGGTCCCGTCGATCAGGTCGGCATCGATGAACGAGTTTCAAAATACGGAACTCGCAGCATTAAAAACCAGTCCAAGGTCTTTGGCTTGAAATTGGCGACAAGTATGGTCGATCTAACCACTCTCGAAGGCAAGGACACTCCAGGCAAAGTCGCATCCCTCTGCCAAAAAGCGCTTCACCCTCATGACGACTCGGAAATCCCTGCCACAGCCGCCATTTGCGTCTATCCAGCGATGGTGAAACACGCTGCAAAGTATGTAAAAGGGACCTCGGTGAAAATCGCCTCTGTCGCCACCGCCTTCCCCTCCGGCCAAGCACCGCTGAAGACACGCCTGGCCGAAGTCCGCGCCGCCGTGGCCGATGGCGCGGATGAAATCGACATGGTGATCAATCGCGGTGCCTTTCTCGCCGGTGATTTGGCGCTCGTCCAAGATGAGATCGCCGCCGTGCTGGAAGCCTGTGGCGAAAGCACACTCAAGGTGATTCTCGAAACCAGCGAACTGGAAACTTACGATAACATCCGCGCAGCATCTTTCCTCGCCATGCGCGTCCTGCGCCCGGGAGATTTCATCAAAACCTCCACCGGAAAAACCAATCTCAACGCCACTCTCGGCAACAACCAAGTGATGCTGGAAGCCATTCGTGACCACTTTCTAGCAACTGGCGTTGAAATTGCCATGAAACCCGCCGGTGGCATCCGCACCGCCAAACAAGCGCTGCATTTTCTCGTCGCCGTGAAGGAAACCTTGGGCGACGCATGGCTCAACAACACACGCTACCGCTTCGGTGCCTCCGCTCTGCTCAATGACTTGGTCCGCCAACTCGTGAAACAAAAAACCGGAGCCTATCAAGCACCCTACAACTTCAGCGAGTCATCTTCCGCCTACTGAGCCATCGGTTTTTCCTCATTCCTAACGATCTTCACGTCTCATGCCCGCCAAGAAATCTTCACGCCCCGCCGCACGCGAACTCCTCTTCGGCGACCTTTGGGAATACGATCCCGCACCGGAAACCGCACCCGCCTTCATCGCTCCGCGCTACGGGCTATTCATCAACGGAAAATTCGTCGCACCAAAGACGAAAAAGTATTTCGACTCCATCAGTCCGCGCAACGAGGAAAAACTCTCGGAAATCGCACTTGCCGGAGATGCGGATGTGGACGCCGCCTATCAAGCGGCCGCCACCGCCTTCAGCTCATGGAGCAAGTTGCCCGGCGGCGAACGCGGAAAATATCTATTTCGCATCGCTCGCCTCCTCCAAGACCGTGCCCGCGAGTTTGCGGTGGCGGAGACACTTGACGGCGGTAAACCCATCAAGGAATCCCGGGATTTTGACGTGCCGATGGCCGCTGCCCACTTCTTCTATCATGCCGGTTGGGCGGACAAGCTCGACCATGTCACTCCCGGCCGCAGCCTAGCTCCGCTCGGCGTCATCGGCCAGGTGATCCCATGGAATTTCCCACTTCTCATGCTCGCGTGGAAAATCGCCCCCGCCCTAGCAACCGGAAACACCGTCGTCCTCAAGCCCGCGGAAACCACGTCGATCACCGCTCTCAAGTTCGCCTCCATCCTCCAAGACGCAGGCCTACCTCCAGGCGTCGTGAACTTCGTCACCGGTGCCGGGCAGACGGGCGCAGCCGTGGTCAATCACCCGCTCGCTGCAAAAATTGCCTTCACCGGCTCAACCGCCGTTGGCAAAGCCATCCAACGCTCACTTGCTGGCACGCAAAAACGCCTTACGCTTGAACTCGGCGGCAAGGCGGCAAACATCGTTTTTGACGACGCACCCATCGACCAAGCCGTCGAAGGCATCATCAATGGGATCTTCTTCAACCAAGGCCACGTGTGCTGCGCTGGCTCACGACTCCTCGTGCAAGAATCCATCGCAGATACAATTTTAGCGAAGTTGAAAATTCGCCTAAAATCGCTCCGCACCGGTGACCCGCTCGACAAGAATACCGACGTCGGTGCGATCAATTCCAAAGCCCAGCTCAGCCGCATCCAAGACCTGGTCGCCGCCGGCCTAGCCGAAGGCGCGGAGCTTTACCAAAGCCCCTGCACCCTGCCAGATAAAGGCTTCTACTTCCCACCCACTTTGTTTTCAAATGTCTCACAAAGCCACCGCATCGCCCGTGAGGAAATTTTCGGCCCGGTGCTCTCAATCCTAACATTCCGGACGCCGGAGGAAGCGATTGAAAAGGCGAACAACACTCACTACGGCTTAAGCGCCGGAGTCTGGACGGACAAAGGTTCACGCATTCTAAAAATGTCCACCGAACTCAAAGCCGGTGTGATCTGGGCTAACAGCTTCAACAAATTTGACCCGACCTCACCCTTCGGCGGTTATAAGGAATCCGGATTCGGCCGCGAGGGCGGCAAGCAAGGATTGCTCGACTGCGCAAATCTTGTGTAAGGACGAGGCAACAAGCTAGCTCCCCCCACCCTGCACGAGAATGCGCTTTTCCGAAGACATAGCATAGCGGATAGATATCCAATTTGCCCCAGACTCCAAGAGTCTTCCGAATCGCCCATTTCTAGGGCTCGCTAGGCTTCATCTCAGCCTCCCCGTTGAAAATCCAAGCCTAATTCGCATCACAAATCATTGAAAACCAACATTTTGAATTTTCAAACTTGGCTAAATTCTAATTGACTGGCAAAGGACATTCCACCTCGAATAGGGTCCGCAACGTCGGATCGACCCATCGCTGTTTCGCTCTGCCCGCTTGCAGATCCTGCCTCACC
>JBEGOB010000223.1:0-3931 GCA_041182265.1 Verrucomicrobiota bacterium
CTTCAAGGATCGTCGAATATGAGGCAAGTTCCATTGATTTCAACTGGTTGGTTTTTCCGCTCAGTGTGTTCGGATTTCGATATGTAACTCTCTATTTGTAAAGAGTTAAGAACCGCGAGATGGCTTGGCTGGCGGAGCTCCACATTGATGAAGCCTGGAGGAGTCTCACAGTGGCTGGTTTGGTGGAAAGACCATAATGCTCGTTCTGACACGCCGCGGATTTTAAAATAGGCTGCAATTCCTTCACGGTCCGTCGCTTGCAAGCACCTGGCTGGACGTTCCGGAAAATCCACACCCGCTCCATGCCCAACACCTTCGTCAGCACTCGCTTGCGCCTCGCTGCCCTTTTATCCAGCCTCGCGTGCCTGGTGAATTCAGTCACCGCAGCAGAACCGCCAGCGACGGCCTACGCACATTACATGGCGGACGCAGGCCTCACCACGACCGCCTCGGGTGAGGTGACCCGCTGGACAAGCCAGACCGGAGTCAGCACGCGTGACCTCGATCGGATCATCGGTGTTCCGAAGACGGTGACTTATTCGCACAGCAGCGACGGCGGCACTGCGAATGTGGTCTTGTTGGATGGCAACTCCGCCTTGTGGGCCACCGCAACCCACTGGGGTTCCATCATCGGCGACCGCTGTGTGGTGGTCCGGGCGCGACTCAAAGGAAGCGCCAACGGATTTCTATTCGATGGCAGCACCGGCTCTGGCAAGACCCGTGCGCAGGTGAATTCCGGAAACTGGCAAGCCGGCGTGAAATCCTCTAGCGCCGCATGGACCAGCAGCGATCTTGTGACCACGCCGCTCACCGCGAATATCTGGCAAACCCATCTTTTCGAATTCGATGACAACGCAGGATCCACGATCGTCCGGCATTTCATCGACGGCATCGATGTGGGCGGCGGCGGAACCGTGGCACTCACCACCACCCTCGGCGGATTTATCCTCGGATCCAACGGGGGAACCAGTGGCAAGCTCAACGCCGAAGTCGCGGAAATCCTAGTTTACAACCGCTTGCTCAGCGCCTCCGAAAAATCCGCTACCACCTCCTACCTTCAAAATAGATGGGGCGATCTGGTGGATCTCCCAATGAGCTTCGTTGCGGCCACCACCCTGCAAAGCGACCGCAGCGTCGCCCGCAGCGGCGTCCACGGAATCGCCGCGCTCGCCATCACTTCCACTGGCAATATATCAACTCCGGACTACGCATTGACTGGTATTGACTTCA
Organism: Verrucomicrobiota bacterium; assembly: GCA_041182265.1. Classification (GTDB taxonomy): domain Bacteria; phylum Verrucomicrobiota; class Verrucomicrobiia; order Verrucomicrobiales; family Akkermansiaceae; genus Luteolibacter. The sequence goes on from JBEGOB010000223.1 coordinate 1,231, forward strand.
ATCTATCAGGAACGAGCGACCTAGAAGACATCGCAGAAATCCAGATCTACACATCCAACTCAGGCATCACTTTTGATGCAGGAAATGCCACGCTCCTTGCCACGCTGCCACCTACTTCGGGAACTATGAGCGCCACCTTCAACCTTCAGATCACCGAGTCTTCATCCTGGTATTGGATCGCCGCGAAAATGAAAAACACCTCGACGCTGGGTGACTTGCTCGATGCCTCCATCACATCGTTCCAGCTTGCAGGCGAGGTTGGTAGCAGTCGGTTTCCCACCATCACCTCGCCTCCAGAAAAACTCACGATCGATAGCTTGATCCATCGCACCGTACTCCATGCCGAAGATCAGGACGGAGTGCATATCTATCGGATTCCGGGACTTGTCACCACCAATGCGGGCACGCTCATCGCCTCGTTTGACCTCCGCTACGACGGCGCTGCCGGATCTGCACCCGACCTTCCGGGCAATCTTGATATCGGCATCCGGCGCTCGACCGATGGCGGCATGACTTGGGCACCCATGCAGTTGATCATGGACTATGATAAGAATGTCTCCGGATCGTCCGGCAATGGCATCGCTGATCCGACCCTGTTGGTGGACAAAGTCACCGGTCGCATCTGGTGCGCCGCCCTGTGGTCGTTTGGAAATCGCGGTTGGGCGAACTCAGGCCCTGGCCTAACGCCTGCGGAAACCGGCCAGTTCCTGCTCAATCACTCGGACGACGACGGAGTCACGTGGTCCGCCCCAGTTTCCATCACTTCACAGGTCAAACCCCCCGCATGGCGTCTCTATTTCCAAGGTCCAGGAAAGGGCATCTGCTTGCGCGATGGCACACTGGTCTTTCCCTCACAATTCAAAGACGGCTCAAACGTCGCTTTCTCAAACATGATCTATTCAAAAGATCGCGGTGTCACTTGGCAGAGCACTCCTCCCGCCAATCCAAGCGGATCTCCACACACCAACGAGGCACAGATCGTCGAACTCGATGATGGCAACCTATTGATTTCGATGAAAAATTTCAACGCGAACAAACAACGTCTATGGTGCATCTATTCTTGGAATCATGCCACTCAAACCATCGACCAAGGATCATGGGGGACTCCTTGGTATTCGCAAAACGACCCAACCGTGCAAGGTAGTGTGGAACGCTATCGCTCGGTGCGCGACGGTCACCCGTATTCAGCTCTCCTGTTTGCAAATCCGGACAGCGCGAGCAGTCGATCTAACATGAGCGTGCGTATCAGTCTCGACGAAGGCATCACCTGGCCGTATAAGCGGATGCTCGACACCCGGCCCGCGGCCTATTCCTGCATGACAATTCTACCAGATGGTGAGATCGGCCTACTTTATGAAACTGGCACGACGTCCTCGATCTCCGATCTCGTGTTCGCGCGATTCCCCATCGAGTGGATCACGGGCACGACGGATACAGATGGCGACGGCATCCCGGATTTTCATGAAGATGCCACTGGACTCAACAAGGCGATCGCAGCAGATGCCTCACTTGATCCGGATGGCGATGGCCAAACCAACTTGTTCGAGCATCAGGCGGGGACCGACCCATTTGATGTGGATTCAAGCTTCCGAATTCGTAAACTCGAAAGCTCGGCGACCTCGAACCGACTCACTCTTACGTGGCCTGCCGCTGCCTTCATGAGCTACCGCATTGAGTCCTCGGCAAGCATGGCCCCAGGATCTTGGCAGCCCGTTCCAGGGCTGGAAACCGTCACCCAATCTTCCACCAGCGGCGATCTAAGCGCCGAATTTCCCGTGGCCACGGAGCCACGAAATTTCTACCGAATCTCCACGGTAAACTCACCCTAGCATGAAAATTCGATCCTTGCTCACAAGCTGCCTGCTGATGTCCTGCGGCCTCTCTAACGGGTCGTCGGACCCCGGCGGCAGCTTTGTGGAAACCACGAAAAGTTACCGACCTGCGGATATCACTGGCGTCGCGTCATTGAACGAGCGGCAACGGAATTCCTATGCTTGGCGTGGAGAGCGCGTGAACTTTCAGATCCTCCTGTGGGCCGGCGAAAAAAATGTGCGTGCGGAAGTGCATGTTGGCAAAATCACGGGAGATCAATGTGAGCTGCCCGCTAAACAAGTGCGTTTGGATTTTCTGAAATTCATCCGCATGAACACGCGCGACCGCTACGCGACGGATCCCGCGACGGTGGAGATGGTGCCGGACATGCTCAACGGTCCGGAGCCCGTCTCGATCGCGGCAGGGCAATTGCAACCGCTGTGGATCGGCGTGGATATTCCCCGCGATGCGAAGCCCGGCGTGTATCGTGGCGAAATCTTGGTGAAAATGAATAACACACAGCTAACTTTTCCATTCGCCATCAAGGTTTTGCCAGTCGTGGTTCCCGAAGTGAAGGATTGGACCTTCGACGTCAATTTCTGGATGCATCCGCAAGCGACGGCCCACCACTATGCCGGCTGCCAGTGTCATGGACAGGACGAGACGCAATGGACCCACAAGGGATGCGCGGATCTTATGTGGTCGGACCGGCACCTGGCGCTTTACAAACCCACTTTAGAGTTGCTGCGTGATGCAGGCCAGAAAACCATCACCGTGAATCTGGTCAAAGACCCGTGGCGGAGTTCCTACATGCTCAAGGGGGAGCAGCCGCAAACGAACTATTCCTACGATGAAATGATCCGCTGGCGTCGCAAGGCGGACGGAAGCT
>JBEGOB010000224.1:0-5577 GCA_041182265.1 Verrucomicrobiota bacterium
TGGAACAACATCACACTCAACAACGTGATGAACCTTGCCATCGGCGGCAACATCACAGCCAACGTTTTTTCAGGAAACACCCTAAACACGAGAATTACCGGTGCTTCGGCCACTGGTAACATTTCCTTCAACAGCGGCACCATTGGAGCCAACGTCGTTCTGGGCGGGACCGACACGAATCAAAACAACCTTAGCATCATCAAGAGAAGCTCAGGCACTCTAACAATCAATTCCACAACAACCACCTACACCGGGAGCACCACGGTCGAGGCCGGCACTCTTCATATTTCAAGCGCAACAGCTCTCGCCTCGCCTATCACCGTCAAAGCTGGTGCCACGCTTGCCGGAGAAGGTTCCACAGCTTCCACGCTCACATTCGACACCGGAACCACTACGCTCAGTTTCGATCCAGCAAGCTCCGGATCACTCGCCACGAGTGACTTGGTGACGACGGGCGCAACCATCATCACAAGCCCCACTGGACCCACCGCCACCAATACACCCTACACCGTCCTAACCCGCAGCAGCGGCACATTCAGCTCAGACGATGTCGCCGCCTTCCTGGCTGCTGGACGTGCCACCATCGGAGGCACCGGAACTAACAGCATCACCTACACCGCAACCGCACCCGCCTCCCTAACATGGAAAGGAAATGACGTCACGAATCCGACTTTCTGGGACCTTGCCACCACGTTCAACTGGAACAGCAGCGCTTCGGACCGATTCTTTGACAATGACAGCGTGACCTTTGACAACACCGCCAGCACATTCAACGTGGCCGTGCAAGGAACCTCCGTCTCTCCCGGAAACATGGTTTTCGATCACAACACACCAAACCATTACTCCATAAGCGGCGGCACCATCATTGGCACAGGCTCACTCACCAAAAACGGCACCGGCACCCTCACCCTTGGACAAACAAGCACCAATACCTTCAGTGGTGCACTGAATATCAATGAAGGAGTGCTCAGCATTTCAAATCTCAATCAAATCGGCGGTCCCGCCTCAACACGTGCCATCCAACTCGGCGGCGGCACCCTCGAATACGCCTACAACACCAGCAACGCACAGACCTCGGAAACCCTCCCGCTCATCCTCAAGCCCGGCGACTCGACCCTCGCGATCTCAGGCTACTATATCACCAACAGCGTCAACGCACCAACGGCACCCATCACCCTCCGCCTAGGCGCACCCATCACCGGCAGCGGAAACCTCACCAAAAGCGGTCCGGGCATCCTTGCAATCGGGAAAAACAGCGCAACCAACCTCGGCAATACTTTCGAGGGAACCCTTACCGTCAGCGGCGGCATCCTCGACATCCGCAACCCAGACGCTCTAGGCAGCACGAGCGGAGGAACCGTCATTTCTAACGCCCAACTTGAACTTTTCCCCTACAGTCAAAATACCGGAGTCACATTCAACGCAGAACCCCTGACACTCTCCGGAAATAGCTATTTCCGATCAAAAAACGAGGATTCCAACAGTGACATCCAAAACGTCTGGACCGGCCCGATCACGGTCTCGGCCGGAGCCGTCGCCGGCATCGCCTGCATCAAGCAAGTCACAACTTCCGGCACCACGCCTAACACGATCAATAATATCTCAACGAATATCTCGTCGCTTGAACTCAGCGGTCCAGTCACCACTCTTGAGAGCTCTACACTCAAGTTCGGATTGATCCGGCCGTCCAGCACACTGCCTGTGGTCCAAAGCGATGTCCCGCAGACAGTCATCCTCAGCGGAGCCCTGACCGGTGCCGCCTCAGTGGAGACTCAGGGCGAGGCAAGCTCGCTGTACACGCTCGCAGATCCCGAATATTCAGGCAATACCACCGTCAATAGTGGCGTCCTGAGTCTCGCCGCGAGCAACAGTTCCAACAATGCTTCAACTGTTAGCATCGCTGAAAATGGCGCAACCTTGCAGCTCAACTTCGACGAATCTAGCGGACCTGTCACCGACACGGTGGACAAGCTGTTCATCGGAGATATCCAAAAAAGCGCCGGCATTTACAAAGCCATGGACAACGTCACCGACTCCGGCACCCCCCTCTCCCAGATCACCGGGCCCGGGACGCTCACAGTCACCAGTGGCCCCAGCAGCGGCTTCAACTCATGGATTGACACCCAAGGAATTCCCGATGCGCAGCCAGCGGATGACGCAGACTTCGACGGAATTTCAAACCTAACTGAATACGCGCTCGGCACAAATCCGACAGCTTCAACTCCAGCCCCGGGAACCTGGTCGGGAAATACCATCACCTTCAGCAAGGGAGCGGACGCCATCGCCAATGGAGATTTGGACTATATCATCGAAACCTCAACCGATCTCGGCGTGAACGATCCATGGACCACAGTAGAGACCCAGTCCGCTCCTAACCCGTCCGCCACCATTTCCCACACATTCACGCCAGGCAATCCTGTCAAAAAATTCGCACGCTTACGCATCGTTCTAACGAAGTAAGCAAAAAACACGCACAAACTCATGAAATTCATTCTTGCTGCAGCCACAAGCATTCTGACGTCCGCGTTGGCATGTGCCGATGATTACGACTTCACTAAGCTCATCCAGCCGATACCAGCTTCCGCGAAATTCGAAGACCCCGGCTACATCGTATGGTGTGGCACAGTGGTCCGCGACGACTCCGGTAAATATCACATGCTCTACTCGCGCTGGCCTAGCAAACTCGGCCACTATGCATGGGTCACTCACTCCGAAGTCGCACACGCCGTCGCAGATCGTCCACTCGGTCCTTATAAATTTGTCGGTGTTGCGCTACCGGCCCGCGGTAAAAAGTTTTGGGACGGCCTCTGCACCCACAACCCAACGGTCGTCAAATTCGGAAATAAGTATTATCTCTACTACATGGGGAACACCGGAGATGGTAAAGCTATAGCGAAAACCCTCAACTGGACTCACCGCAACAACCAGCGAATCGGAGTTGCAGTTGCAGACAACCCAGCCGGCCCATGGACCCGCTCTGACACCCCACTCATCACGCCAACTCCGGGATTTCACGATGCCCTTTGTCTCGCAAATCCCAGCGTGACAGAAGGGCCCAATGGAGGATACCTGATGGTCTATAAGGCGGTTGGCGACAATGGCAAAAAGCCATTCGGAGGCCCCGTCGTTCACATCGTCGCCACCAGCAACACGCCCACAGGGCCTTTCAAAAAGCACCCAAAGCCCGTTTTCACCAGCCCAGGCTCTTCATTCGCTGCCGAAGATCCCTATATCTGGCGGGGCACGGATCGCTACTGGGCAATCGTCAAGGATTTCAGCGGGAATTTCACAAAATCCGGCACCTCACTCGCGCTCTTTGACTCACCTGACGGACTCACGTGGAAACCTGCCACCCACACCTTGGTATCGACCCTCGACTTGAAGTGGACCGATGGCACCGCACAGAAGCTAATGAAACTCGAGAGACCGCAACTTCTCTTCGAAAATGGCAAGCCTAGCGTGCTCTTCTGCGCCGCCGCACCCATCGATGATATCAATCAAAGCTTCAACGTGCAGATTCCTCTCAATGCCACGAAGTGAAACTTGAACAGCGCTCAATTTCCTTCAAAATTCTGTAATCTTGTTTGAAGCATCAAGCCATGACGAGGCGATTCATCATCTTTACAATACATCACGACCCTGATTTAAATCGTGGAAAGCTTCCGACCGATGATGAAATTTCTAGCCATCCTAACCCTACCTCTGCTTCTCAGCCCACTGCATGCCAAGGAAAAGATTTACCGCATCATGCCAGTTGGAGACTCGATCACTGAAGGTGGAAGTTCATTCTCAAATTGGAGATACTCACTTTTTGAAAAGCTCTACAAAGCGGGATACTGCATTCAATACGTTGGCTCGCGCAAGAGCCCCTCACGCATCGGCGACTTGGCACACGAAGCCTACGGAGGAAAAAACTCTTCCTTCCTCGCGAAAAACGTGCCTGCCACTTTTAAAAAGTATCCCGCAGAAATTGTTCTTCTTCACGCAGGCCACAATCAATTCGATGACCAGAAGCCCATTCGCGGCATAGTCGCTGATACAGAATCCATGATCCACTCCTTTCGCAAAGAAAACCCAAGTGTGATCACCCTGCTCGCCCATCCCATTCCGAGCGGAAAACTTCCAAAATACGCCTATCTTCCCGAACTTTATCCAGCCCTTGACCAACTTGCACAACGTCTCAATCGTGCAGATTCGCCAGTGCGCATTGTTCCCATGGATCAAGGTTTCGATATCCAACAAGATACCATCGCGGACCTCGTTCACCCGAACGCATCAGGTGCCGAAAAAATCGCGGACCACTGGTTTCATGCTCTCACTCAAGTCATGGATAAACCTGCTGCCGCCTATCAACCCAACATCATTACCTACAAAAAACACCCAAGCGGTGACCTAACGCTCCATATTTTCAATCCCCCCACGACAAGCCATGTCCTAAAACCCGCGATTGTATTCTTTTTCGGTGGCGGATGGAAACAAGGTTCTCCTCTTCAGTTCTACCCCGAGTGCACACACTTCGCGAGTCGAGGGATGCTCGCAGTTTCCGCCGACTACCGCACACGCTTCACCCACAATAGCACGCCCTTCGACGCCGTGGCCGACGCCAAGTCGGCAATCCGCCACCTTCGCGCCAATGCTCGTGAGCTTGGAATCGACCCGAATAAAATTACAGCGGCAGGTGCCTCCGCCGGCGGTCACCTTGCTGCCGCCACCGCCATGTTGAGTGGCTTCGACGACCCATCTGACAACCTCGATATTTCACCACGTCCGGATGCTCTCGCGCTCTGGTATCCCGTCCTAGACAACGGCCCGAATGGCTACGGAGAAGCCACAGTCAAAAGTCGATACCAAGAATTCTCTCCACTTCACAACATCAAACCTGGCAACCCGCCGACTTTAATTTTCTTGGGCACAAATGACTCCTATCTTCCCGTTAACACTGCGCAAGAATTCGTCACCAAATCCCGCGCCGCCCATGTCCGGTGCGAACTCAAGCTAACTCAAGACGGCATTCACCCGCTTTACTCATGGCGTCTTCCTGATCCACGCCTCCGTGACAAAATTCTATCTCTCACCGATGATTTCCTTAAATCACAGGATCTCCAATAGGCCAGTGGTCAGGCTGGATGACTGGCGTAAAAAGTCACTTCTCAAAGCGCAGACGAATGAAGCTCCTCACAGGTCCATCACTCGGGATTGAATAGTTCCCCCGCACTGTCTCTCGGTCCGAATCCACACTCAGCACTTCAAGACTCAACCCAGTCCAATCCCGCAAATTTGACGACACCTCTGCATGATAGGTAAGATCTTCAAGCATGCGCGGTCGTTGGAAAGTTATCGAGAACGAATCCGCGGTGCGACTGACCTGCGGTTGCTGGGTGAACGAATAGGGATCACTCCCTAATGCATATTCCGCCAAATTGACCAAGCCATCGCCGTCAGGATCTGCTGTGGCTTCCGCCTCGCCCCCTGCAAGCTGAAGAGTGCTGAATGTCGCAGCAACCCATCCGTTAAAATCCCGAATTGAGGGTGCGTCGATTACCAATGATCCATTCACAGAACCCGCATAATTTAGAT
>JBEGOB010000225.1:0-10701 GCA_041182265.1 Verrucomicrobiota bacterium
TGGATCTGCAGCACATTCACCATCAATGAGCGATCCAGCCGCTCGAAGATCTCTGAGGGCAAAACGCCGTCCCACTCCGCCATCGACTTCAGCACCATCAGAGGCGTCCCTATTCCCAGGATCCGCACCATGCTGTAATTCTGCCTGGCCTCGATCCACACAATCTCCGCCATTTTCACGCGGGTAATTTTACCATCCGCCTCAATGTTTACATAGCTGTCATCCATCATAACTCCCCGCACGGGAAGTCCACGCTCCAAGCGTGCAAGCGCGATTTCCAGCCGCTGGGAATCCACCGGCTTGACCAGATAGTCGCTCGCCCCGAACTCAAAAGCACGGAGGGCGTAGTCGGAGAACGCTGTGACGAAAATCGTGCGGGTGGACGCCGGGATGAAGGGTTCGAGCTCCAAACCCGACCCACCCGGCATTTCCATATCCAGAAACACCACGTCCGGAGTCTGCCGCGCCAGCAGCGCACGCGCTTCCATCACCCCGCCCGCCATGCCGATGATCTCCACCTGCCCGTGCTCCGCCAGCAAGGTGGCCAAGGCCGTGCGTGCCAACGGCTCGTCGTCCACAATCAAGGCTTTAATCTTGGAACTCATGGTGGGCCAGATGGAAAATGAAGTGAACCCGCCCCACCCACGGGGATCCGGATCATGATCGATACACTCTCCGAATCGTGGAAAATCGATAGACTGGCTTGAGCCCCCATCAGCAACGCGAGTCGGCGGCGCAGATTGTCCAAGCCGGTGCCTTTCTCTGCCTCCACCGCCGGCTCCCGCCACTGGCCAGAATTTCGCACGCGCACTTCCAGCCAACCGTCCACGATGCTTGCCTTCACCGTCACCCGCAGCGGCAGAGGACTGCTCAACGGGCCGTATTTAAAAGCGTTTTCTAGCAAAGGCTGAACCAACATCGGCGGCACCATCACCCGCGTCGCTGCCGGGCTCGCCTCAATGCTGCATTGCAGGCCATCTTGAAAACGCACCTGCTGCAGGCCGAGGTAGGACTCCAAGGCATCGAGCTCGCGACCCAGCGGTTCCAGCGGCCGGGCTTCCGCCAGTGAAAAGCGCAGAAAGTCAGCGAGGTTCTGGACAATTTCACGGGCCTGGTGCTTCGGCTCCAAACTCCCCATCACCGCATTCAAGGCATTGAACAGGAAATGAGGGTTGAGCTGCATCTGCAACTGCTTGAGCTCCGCCGCGCGGGCCACCTCGCGCGCCTCGAAAAGTTCCAGCCGGGCCGACCGATGCCTCAAAACCAGCTCAAGCCCGAAATACGCGAGGTTCCAGGTGACTAGCGAATAAAGACGCGCGCTGGTAAAACTTGCGAACGGGGTATCGGACGGCACCTCGTGGAAGTTCAGTTCGCTCAGCAGCATCCAAACTCCGGAACCGGCGCAGGCCGCAGCGATGTTGAGGGCGATGATCCACAGCAGCCGGCTGCCGCCCGGCAGCCCCTGGGTGAAGCGATGGCGGTAGGCGAAATGGAGCGCAGTCGTCAGCAACAAGCCGGTGAGAATCCGACCGGCGACAATCGCGCCATCCACCCCGCCCGGAGAGAAATTCCGCAGCACCCCGACCAAGGTGACCGCGCCGACCGACCAGATCACAGCTTGGAAAATCCAAAACCCGCGCCGCCCGAGCCGCGCGCCCGACGCCGCGCCTGCCAGCTCGCCGACCCACCGCCAGCCACCGCCGCGCGAAGCCTCGCCCGGCGCTGGAGCGCCCGGGGACTGGATGGTCGCGGCGGGTGAATCAGGAACAGGCATGATCAGCGTGCGAGGATTCTGCGCTGGCTCCTGACGCAGCGACCAGCGGCAATTCCACCGTTTGCTCCTCCGCCCTCGTCATCAGTTCCCGGAGTTCGAATAGGTCCGCAGGAACAGCTGGATGTCCTTCACGCTGGCGACGAAGCGGTTAAGGCCGGTTTGCTCGTCGGTGAGCAGCGAGTAGGCGGGGATGACGATCTTCCACTGGCCGTTCCAGACGCTTCGGCCTACCAAGCGGGAACTCGTGAACTCGTTGGGCATCGTGCTGTAGAAAAACGCGGGATCGTTGACCGGGCGAAAGGCCTGGTGTTTCCGCAGGATCCAAGGCTGCTCGCTGAGGGTGTTGTTGGCGTTGAAGAACTGATTACCATTGAACGAGGTTCCGCCCAAATTGTAAGGCAACGGCAGCGCCTGATCGGCCACCTGCCAGCTCCTGACCTCTCCCGTATCCCCTAGTGGCGGTGCCAGCATGTAGTCGCTGCCGCAGGGGATGAGGTAGACGTAGGGTGTGGCTCCCAAGGCATTGGCGCTGCTGGTATCGGACGTTCCGGCATAGGCGGAGCCGAAGGTGTAGGGATCCATGCCCACGTAACCGGGCAAGGCCATGCCCACGCTGTAGATCTTGGTCGCGAAGTTGCTGGGTGAATACTTGTGATCCCCCGCCGCATATTCCTGACCGAAGAAGTTCTTGGTGTGCTGGATGGTCGTAGTGAACGGGATCACGATGCCCGGCACCGCGCTGCCGTCGGTTTTTTTCAAACTGCGGCAGTGGGTGGCCACATCCGCGTCGGCCATCAGGTTGGTCACGATGTGCTGCTCCAAGGTTTGTTGCCACGCGTCATCGTCACTGGTGGTGGTCGCGTCGGTGCGGATGCGGAACAACTCGCTGCGCAGGCTGAAGAGCGTGCCGTTCTGGTCCGGGTTGTTGATCCCCAGCCGGCCCTTTGCCACCGAGAAGTCCGCCTGCAGCTGCGCCATCGTGCCGGCCAATCCGGCGTCGCCGAGGGTGCTGACGGTCGATTGCGGTACGCCGTTGGTCAAGTCACCGAGCGCGCGGGAAGAAACGATGCCGGAGATCACCGACTGGCCGGCCGCCGTTCCGAGCAAGCCGGTTTCGTAGTCGTAACTTTTCGCCGCGAGGTAGGTGTAGCGGCTGGCGAGGTCAAACAGGGTCCGGTATTGCTCCAGCCCTTCGTTGCGGAAATTGCGGAAGGTCAGATCCTTGGTCCGGTAGCCCTGCACCACCGTCGCCACCCGCTGGCGCTGGATCGTGCGTTCCGCCGTCAGCCTGTCCCCTTCAGCCAGCACGTTGCGCACGTTCTCCGATGCCTTCTGCAACTGCAGCGCCAGCCCGGAGGTCTCGCTCATGGCATGGATCATGGCTTGGTATTGCGCTTCATACTCGTAAGCGAGTTGCTGCTCTTCGAGGCTGACACCGATGGCTTTGAGCGCCTTTTCGAGACTCTTCTGCTCCTTTTCTTTCAAACTCGAAAGAACTTTTGCTCCGACGTCCGCGACCTTCGAAGCCACCAAGAAAACACCCCCCAGAATTCCGCCGGAAGTCTTAATGGTCCCGCGGATGGTGGACGTTGCGTCGGTGGACGTGCCAACCGACTTGGGAGGGAATTCCGAGAGATTCACCGCAGTATTCTCGCTAGCTTTCGCTGCGGCGTTGGCCACCCCTGAGACAATATTGAGTGCCATGATCCCCTGCGAGTATTCCAACTGCAGCTTGGTAGAGTCTTCCGCTTTCGTCACAGACGAGGCGTGATACTGGATCACTTCCGTGATTTGCTTGGTCTTGCGGTCAAATTTCAAATACACATCTTGCAGGCGCTCATTCCCCGCCTTGACGGCCATGTAGGCCAGCTGGCAGTCGGTCAGCGCTTGCTGCAAGCGACCTGTCACCTTGCGTTTACCGAGATCCAGCGGGCTCCAAACATCGGCAAACTGGACAAACTGATCCGGTTGAATGGTGTAGGTCGTATCCGCCCAAGTGGTGGGCAGCGTGCCGGTGAGCGAGGTGAGATCAAATCCGGCAAACTCCGGGATATTGATCTGCTTGCGACCGGCGATGACCAGTGGCTCGGAGGTATTGACCACGTCCGACGGACGATCGACCACAAAGTAGTTGATGGTGTCCGGTCCGGTGTAATCCTGGCTGAAGGTTTTTCCCGGCCCCATGTCGCCCGGATAGGGGCTGCCATAGATGTCGATGAGCCTGTAGTTGAACGCGCGCTCCTCGTCGTTGCTCGCGGTGTTCAGATCGTCGGCCATGTTCTCCTGGTTACGCAGCAGGCGGGTCATCTTCCCCGCTTGGTCAAAGGCACCTTTGGCATTGAGCACGGAACTCAGGGAACGCGCATAGATCTGCTCGTAGTGGGATTTCCCCGCCTTCAGTTCGCCCGGCGAGATGTCGAACGCGATCGCCCCGGGGCTCAGGCCGAGCGGATTGAGATGCGAGTCGGCGTTGTCGCGGGTCGTCTGAAAACTTTCCGCGGCGGTGGCCAGCAGGCCGAGTTCGGGCACCGTCGTGCGGTCGATCTTCTGGATGCTGCCACTCGCGTGCACGCTGTCCACATCAGGCAGGATGGAATTGCCGACCACCCAGTGGTAGTAGGACCCTTGGCCGGCGCGGGAGATCCATTCGTCCAGCCCCCAGTGACGGGTCGTCAGCGTCTTGTCGTTCGGGGTGTTATCGCGGAAATGGCCCCAGCCGTCAGCCGGTTCGTCGTGATAGAGCTTGCGGTGGGTCAGCGCCACGACCTGTTGCGCAGTGCGGGTGACGTTGGCGGCGGCTTGGGCGAATTTCCGCTCGTCCTGGTAATCCACGGTCACGCTTTGGCCCAAAATACTAAGCGTTTCGCTGCGCGGTTCCCACGTGAAGTGCGGGTGAGTCAGCAGGCGGTAGTAGCCCGTCAGCGGTGTCAAGTAATGGCCATAGGCGTCGCCGTGGCCTTGTGGGAACATCCGCTGCGCATCCGCGGCGTCGACCGAACCGTTGGCCGTCGTGCTGCCGGCCTTTTCCTTGATGTTGTAATTCACCGCATAGAGTGCTTCACCTGCGTTGATGCCGCGGGTGTAGTTCCAGAACAAGCGGTTGTAGAAGGGTGCCGTCCGCACCTTCGGATCGAGAAAATCATCGCGACCGCGCAAGAGCGAGAGCTCTTCTTCCAGCACGCTGGAGACTTGGCCCTCGAACGAGAAGCGGCTGGTGTTGATTTCGGTGATGGTGCTTTGGTCGTCGATCGAAATGGTCGGATTGGCGGCGTCGGCATAGGCCTCGTTGCCGAGGACCGTGTAGAGATCGTGCAGGTATCCGGCCGCCAACAGCAGCGCGTTGTTCACGCCCGGCTTGTCATAGCCAGAGTCCACACTGATCTGCTTGGCGCGATTGAGCAGCGTCTCGTAAATTTCAATCAACCCGTAGTCGTTGAGGGCGTCAGCGGTCAATGCGACATCGCCTTCCCACTTGGTGCCTGCTTGCGTCAACAAACTCACGTCGGTGTTGACCGCATTGTTTTGCAGATCGGTCATCCGCTGATTGAACGGGTTGATCTTCGCCAGCGCCCGCTTGATCCAGCCCTCAATCAGCGTCCGGTCCGACCACTCCGACCATGCCACCGCGTTTTGATCGCTGCCCGTGGCCAGCACATTGCCCACCCCGACCTTCGGCCGGTAGCGCATCGTGAAAAAGTTATCCTGCATCACCAGCAGCGGACTGCCCAGCGGCGCGGTCGGCGAGCCACCCGTCGAAATCATATTCAACAGCGTGCCGGACAGCGTTTGCCAAGGCGTGCCTTGGGCCGTGACTTGATCGACCTTGGCGGATCCTTCGAGACGGAAGTTGAGTTCACTCTCGCTGCCGGCGTCGGCGTTGCTGTAAAGCGCCACTGTGACGCTGTTGGGCCCCTTGAGGAACAACCGGCTGTTCAGCGAAAACTGCTGGCCCAGCCCCGTCGCGCTCAGGGCGCTGGCGGCGGCGCTGCTGGTGAATGCCGCGGGGGCCTGGTAGGCGAGCGCCTCAATACCATTGATATAGAGCACAAAACCATCGAGCGGAGAATCCATCCGCGCGCTGAAGACCAGCTTGGAAGGCACGCCGCTGGTGAAATCCACCCCGCTTTTCGCTTTCAGCACCAGCCCCGGCAGCGCCCCGCTGGTATCGGCCTGTGAATCGTTGATCGTCACTTGGTTGGCGAGTGTGAGAGCTCCTGTCGAAAACTCAGAATCGCCCGGCAGCACGCTGCTGGGGTTGCGCTTTTGCAACCATTGCGTGGAGCTGGGCGCGGCGCTGTTGCCCAGATACATTTGTTTGGTGAAGAGATAGACGTCGGCATCCGTGGTGGAATCGGCGTAGCGCCACTCGAATTCATAGTCCTCCGGTTTTGCCGCAAAGTCTGCGCTGTGGCGCAAGGTGACTTTTTCATCGAGCGGATTATTCGGCAGCTTGACCTTAAGGTCGCCGGTGTAGAGCTCGGGAGTGACCTTGATGATCTGGATCACCGGCGGATCGCCTTGCGGCGTCTGCGCGGGGTTCTTGCCGTTGCCAAACAGCAGCGTCACATAGCCGGTGCCGCGGCCGCTGGCAGTCAGCGCGTAACTGTCCCGTGGCGTGTCGGAATGAGTGAGATTCACCAAATCGTTTTCGCCGATCTCGCGGTGTTGGCCCGCATCCACGATGAAGGTATCGCGCTTGTTCGGATCTTCCTTGAAGGTGTCCAGCGAGGTGGCCAGCCCCTCGATCGCGGCCGACCAATTCGCCGCCGTGGCCGCATCCTCACTGGCGGCCAGTGCCTTGAGCGCGTCCTCGTCGGCGGCGGATAGGACGTTGAGATCCAGATAATCGTCGCCGGAGATTTCGTTGTGGAACTCGCCCTTCAAGACCAGCATCCCACCCGCGACGGCCAGCGGATCGAGGAAAAACCGTTCCTGCAAGTGTGGCGGCAATCCTTGGAAATAGGTTTTCCCCTGCACCGTGCTGGTGCGGATCGAGGTCGGCAGCTTCGCCAGGAAAGTCGACAACTTCGCCATCTTGTAAACCGTCGGATCGTGCAAGGTCACGCTGGTCGCGTCAGTGCCAATGTTGGCGATCGACTGCTGGTAGTAAACCAAGGCGCTGCTTTGGTTGCGGACGTCGGGCAGGCCATACTTTGCCAGCGTCAGCGTCTCCGCGACGCGCAGTTCCGGCGGGTGCGCCGGCCAGGTCGGGGTATAGGACACGGTCAAGGAGGTTCCCGTCACCGCATCGCCCTGCGGGGTTCCGCTGGTCAGCGGACGCAGGTAGGGCAGCGCGGTTCCCACCGCGGGTTGCGTCGCCAGACCGGGGATGAAGAAGTCCGCATTCATCGGGTAATACCACTGCATGCCAAAGGCCGGCACCCCGCCGTTGTGCGGGCCGCGATAGACCCACTTGTAGCCTTGGCGGTCTTCCAGTGTGAAGCGGTCGTAGGTCGCATCCGGCTTGTAGCTCGCGGGGTCGGTGATGGCCACCACCTCCTGGTTGGCCACCGTGCCGTCCGCCTCGGTGGGCAACTGCAGGCTCGGCAGTGGTTCCGGGCCTTGGATCTTGGTGCCGGCCAGCCATGGGTAGCTGAACTGGAAGCGGGAATCCTCGCGCACCACCTTGAAGAGCCGCATCGCCGGACGGCCGTCGGCCGGGTGGGTGTAGGCGACCAACACATAAGGCTGGGAACTCGTCGCCACGTTCAAATCATCACGCAGCGCGTAAAACCTGCCGTTGACCTTCACGGCGTGTTCCTCGTTGGGATTGAAGCCCGCTTGGTCTGCGAGATTCTGCTGATAAATGGAACCTGCCGCCTGCGCAGCCGTGAGATCAGGGCTGCCCAGGTTCGACGCCATCACGATTTGTCCCACCGCATCGAGCAGCTCGACCGTGCGCGCGCAAATCCCCGCGCTGTAACCGCCTGTCAGCAGCACCTTGCCGTTGTCCAACAAGGTCGCGCGGTGCTCGCTGCGCGCGGTGGCGGTCGATGCCACCGTTGTCCAGAGTTCCGTGCCTGGGTCAAAAAGTTCCGCCACCGTGCTGCTGCCGGTGACGAGCACCTTGCCATCGGGCATCAAGGTCGCCGTGTGGCCGTTGCGCGCTTGGGCAAGCGAGCCCGTGTTCGCCCACTGACCGGTGGCCGGAGTGTAAAGCTGCGCGGTGGCCGCACCACCCACGACCAACACCTGTTGGTTCGTCAGCAGCGACAGCGTCGGGTTGCTGCGCGCGCTGGTCAGGCTGCCTCGGCGCGTCCAGCTGCCGGTGGCGGGGTCGTAAACTTCGCTGGTGACAGGGTCCGAATAAGCCCCGCCCGCGACCAGCAGATTGCCATCCGCCAGCAACACCGCAGCGTGGCGGCTGCGGGCGTCATTCAAGCTCCCCGTCGCCGTCCAACTGCCGGTGGCCGGGTCATACAATTCCGCACTGGTCCGCAGGCCCGCCGTATTCGCCGTCGTTTGGCCGCCTGCGACCAGCACCATGCCATTCGCCAGCAGCGTGGCGGTGTGGTCGCCGCGCCCTTGCGCCAGTGGACCGACCACGGTCCAGCTCTCGGTGCCCGGATCAAAAACCTCCGCCGTCGCATCGCCACCGTCGCCCCCGGCGACGAGCACCTTGCCATCCACCAACAGGGTGGCGGTGTGGCGGCTGCGCGACCCGCTCATGTCCGCGACCGCCGTCCAAGCACCCGTCGCCGGGTCGTAAATCTCCGCGCTGGCCGTCTGGCCGCTCGTCTGGTAGCCGCCCGCCACCAGCACCCGGCCGTCGGCCAGCAACGTGGCCGTGTGGTCGCGCCGCTCCAACATCATCGCCGCCGCCGTCTGCCACGTGCCCAGATCCTGCGGATAGGAAACCGTGTAGTGGCCCACCTTCGACGGCACATAATACGCGCTGAAACTCGCGCTCGGGGGCGCGATTTTCTTGAACCAGCGCACATTCATCACGTCATTACCGGCCAGCGCATTCACCGGGATGATCGCGCCCGCGGCAGCCGTCTCGACGCCAACCGCATACGGATCCCGATAAGCCGCCGCCTGGTAGCCATTGCCACCCGCGGCGATGTAGCCCGCCACCGCGTAGTCGGCGCTGGGCCGCTCGATGCGGCTTCCCACGGTCGCACTGGCATGGAGGGTCGACCCGTCCGCTTCTTGGTAAGCCGCGCGGTTCTCCGTCTGGGTGTAGAGCAATTGATACCAAACCTCGCTGCCCCTGCTGAATTTGATCAAGGTGCGGTTCAGCCCGTCACCCGCCACGGTGGTCACCAAGCGGCGGAGGTCCGCCTTGTAAATCGACTCCGTCTGCGCCCCGTCGTCCTGGAAAATGACCTCCGGCTGGTCGCCCTCGCCGAACTGCAAGCCCGTCGCATCCGTGCTCCCGCCCGCTCCCGTGGTGACGTGCGCAAACTGTCCCAGATCCGTCGGCCAGACCATCAGGTAGCGGTTCTGGTATTTCGGCCACAAGATACTCAGCGGCGTCCTGGCACCACTGGGGGGGGCCGCCGCGTCTTGCGCCTTCAACCAATAAAAGATCACCTGATCCGGGTCCAGATTCTCCCGCTCTGCGTCGTAATACGTCAGGCCATCGGCCAGCGTGCGGGTGCCGTAGTAGGGCTTGCCCGTCTGCGCCAGATTGAGCACCGGGGACGGCACCAGGCTCGGGTCCGCATCCTCCGGCTTGAGCGTCTCGCCCAAGGTGACCGTGACGTTTTTCGAGCCGATCACCTGCGTCACCTCGACCACGTCCATCCCGAGAAATTCCTGCTGGCCGGGCGAGATCTCCGTTCCCAGATACTCGACGAGGATGCGCCCGGTCACATTGTATGCCGCCAACTGGCCGATGCCGACGACCTTCTCGAAAAACAAGGTCCGCAGTTCCTTGGGCGGCCGCGCGTTGACGTCCGGGTTCTGCACATAGCCTGCCGGCTGGTATTCCTGCGCCTCGGGCACCGTCGACTTGAAAACCTTGCTGTAAATCGGGTTCACGTTCTGGATCCGCCCCATCGGGATGTTGATCCGCGGGCCGTTGAAGGATTTCTCCGTCCACGCCATCTTGCGCGTCTCGATCTGAGTCGAGCTCGAAACCATGAAGCTCTCCGCCTTGATCTGGTATTGCCCGCCCACCAGCGCGTTGGCCACCCAATGCACCGTCACCAAGCCCGGCGCCGAGGCAAACACCCGGTTCGCGTGCGGGCTGTAGTAAAAATCCTCCAGTTCACCCGCCGCCAAGGCCGCCACGGGCGTCGTGACGGCTCCGCCCGTCGGGTTGGTGAAACGCTCGTCCGGCCGCGCCGGAGCCTGCCGCCAGTAACTGGCGCTCGCCACCGTCACCCCGTCATATTCGAACACCGGCGGCAAAATGAGATCGCCCAGATAGTAGCGCGGCACCCCGGCGGCAAAGCTGTTGCCCACCCGCGCCGAGCTCAGCGTCACCGTGGTCTTCACCACCCCTTGGCTATCCTTGTTCTCGGCACGGGGATAAAGGTTCGTGGAATACGGCCCCGCACTGGCCGAGGTCACCCCGACTCCGCCGAACTGGGTCACCACCGCCGCTCCGATCCCCGCGGGCTGGGAGGTGGGCTGCGCCCGGTTTGCCGCCGGCACCGTCGTCAGATTGTTAAAAAACACCGGTGGCTGCAACTGGATCTGGGCCTGCGCCACAGGGGCCAGCAGCAGCGCGCCCATGGCGGCAAGGAAAAGCGGAAAGCGGGGATTCATAACGGTCGGGAAAAAGGAGTGCTGAAGCGGAGGTTCTGAAAGGCGGAGTCTCTTCAAGGGCGGGCAAACTCAACAACCCGGCGTGCGCTCAGCCAGGCAAAGAAGACTGGCACCCCTGCAGCGATAAAGGGCGGGCGGCGCATCGGATCAAGTTAGACAAAGGTGGCACCATGGCTCAGCGCGGGCCGATGGCGATGAATTGGAAACCA
>JBEGOB010000226.1:0-24623 GCA_041182265.1 Verrucomicrobiota bacterium
CACTAGAGATTACGAAGGAGGTTTGGATTGTCCGCCCAGCGGTTGAAGATACCCAAGCAATTGAGGAGTTTGTCGGTCGGTTGGAAATATCGGCTCAAAAAACTGTTTCTGCTGTAGAACTCCAAATTGAATCTCTCAAAACTCTCCGCAGCACCCTCATCGCCCACGCCGTCACCGGCAGAATCAAAGTCTAACTCATGCCTACTGTCACCCCAACCTACAAAACCGTCCAGGATCTACTCAAAGACGAGAAATTCTCCATCGACGACTATCAGCGCGAATACAAATGGGAGAAAAAACAGATCGACGAGCTGATCAACGATCTGACTTCCAAATTTTTTGCCGACTACAAACCAGAGCATGAAACCAAGGATGTCAGCAGCTACGACAATTACTTTCTAGGCTCGATCATTGTCAGCCGCCGGGGAGGTGTAAATTTCCTGATCGACGGACAGCAGCGGACAACCTCTCTGACGCTGTTACTGATCTACCTCTATCATCGGCTCAGCGCGCTGAACTCAAACGCCAAGAGCAAGCTGGAGAGTCTGATTTTCTCGGATGACTACGGCTCTTACTCGTTCAATTTGAAGATCCCTGACCGGGAGCCGGTGCTGAAGGCACTTTACGAAGGAACGACGTTCAATACCGACCACCAGGAGGAATCGCTGGTGAACATGGTGGCACGTTACAACGATATCGCTGCCGAACTGGACGCCGAGCCCGGGGAGCCAGACCCGATGGATACCGCGATCGAGCATTTTACCTATTGGCTGATGGGGAAAGTGGGGCTGATCGAAATCGCCACAGACGATGACGCTTACGCCTACACGATTTTCGAAACGATGAATGATCGGGGCAAGCCGCTGAGTCCAACGGACATGTTGAAGGCTTATCTGCTCGGGAGGATTAAGGATACTGAAGTCCGCTCTGCCGCGAATGACAAATGGAAGGCCGAAATCCAGGCACTCATGCACTACGGCAAAGGCAAGGATGATGACATCGAGTCCAATTTCCTAAAGACGTGGCTGCGTGCCCAGTATGGCCGGGATACCCGCCAGCGGAAGGCGAACGCGAAGGAGGAGGACTGGGAAAAGATCGGTGGTGCATTCCACCGATGGGTGAATGACCAGAAGGGCTTGCTAGGGCTGAATAAGGAAGCGGATTTCGTGGAACTCATCCAGAAGGACATTCCGTTCTTTGCGCGGGTGTATCGCATGATTCTTGATGCGACGCACAACTACACTCCCGGACTGGAAGGCATCTACTACAATGACAATAATGACTTCACGCTGCAAACCACCGTGTTGATGGCAGCGGTGAAGCGTGACGATTCGGAAGAAGTCATCCGCCGCAAGTTGCAGATCGTGGCGACTTATCTGGATCATTTCCTCGTGAGACGCGTGGTGAATTACATCCGCGTCGGTTACTCCGCCGTGCAATACACGATGGTTCAGCTCATCAAGGAGGTCAGGCACAAGACGCCGGAGGAATTGATCGATATTCTGGTCCAGCGCTTGGAAAAAGACGACGCGACCTTGGAATCCGCCAAAGGAGGCTGGCGCAAAGGGGTGTCGGATTTCCGGCTCAACATGTTCAGCAAGCGCTACATCCATTATCTGCTGGCGCGGATGACGGCATACGTGGAGGTGTCCTGCGACAAGGGCGATCGTTTCGCGGCCTACACGAACTGGCTGCCCGACAGCAAAAAGAACCCCTTCGAGGTAGAACACCTCTGGCCGTATCACTTTGAGGATTTCGAGACGGAGTTCCAAACCGAGGACGAGTTCAACCAATGGCGCAACCACATCGGTGGATTGGTCCTGCTGCCGAAAAGCAAGAATGCCAGCCTGAACGACAAACCCTACACCGACAAGCGGCCCCATTATCAGGACGAGAACCTGCTGGCGGCATCGTTGACCGATCTGCCCTATTCCCACCTGCCACGGTTCAAGACATTCCGCGAGGCGAACGGCTACGCATTCAAAGCCTGTACTGCATTCGGTAAGGAGGAGCAGATGGAGCGGCGGGCGCTTTACACCTCGCTCATCAAGCACATTTGGAGCGTTGAGCGAATTAAAGAACTGTAGCCATCATCACCATTCGCGATGCCCTACCGCCACAACGCCGCCCGCATCCATGAGATCGTCAAAGCCCCGAAAGCCTTGGTCGCGGGGCAGAGTGTGTCGCCGAAGAAACACGGCAGCCACGGGCTGAGTTTCGAGGCGTTTGTCGAGCTGGTGGAGGGCTCGTGTCAAATCCTCCTCCGATGAACTGGCAAAACCACCACGCCTACCGATATTAAAAGCCCTGAAAGATAAAGCATGACCAACGAAGAAAAATCCCCCCCGCCGAATCTGTTTCTCCGCTATGTAGGTGAAGATGAAGCGCAAGATTCGAATATTTCATTAGCCGAGCTTGGAATGTCTCTGGCTGGCTTTGATGCAGTATTCAAAGAGTTCGCCCGCGTTCTCCGGATCGACATTGAACCGGAAGTAAAGGCGACAGCGAACCGCGAGGGCTCATACATTGTCGACATTGCTGCCTGTTGGAAGGAGGCATCAGATGCTCTTCCGTTCCATGCGGTAGAAGATTTTCTTACTTTTCTCCATATTGCGGATTCAGCTCAAGCGAAGGAAGCTGAGCGCTTCTTCAATGAGCTTGGTGAGGTTCGTAAAACGCTTAATGATTGGGTGTCGGAACATCCCATCGATAGTACCATACTCGCAGGATTGTTCGCCAAGGTGTGCACGCGATTGATGAAAAAGGCCGGCGACTTCAAACGCCGTATCGAACCAAACGCTAAGGAGATCCCGAGAAGAATTCAGTTGGCGCTCCAAAAACTCATAAAAAAGAAAGGATTCAAGAAGGCACTGATACCGATGACCGAAAATAAAGCGGCATCGATCGAATTGAGCGATAATTCCCAGTTCAAGGACTCTGCCCGCGTCGATCAGGCGAACCTTTCCGACTACCTAGCGGATGATGACATGATCCTGCCGCATTTATTCGACGGGAACTCTTACGACCTGAATGGAACTGTTACAAGTCTCAAGGCGACTCGTGGAGATCGACTTACACTCCAAATTCATCACGAGGGAGAGGATCACAACCTTGAGGCCTTGCCAGCCAGGGGGCTGACATCAAAGAACTACATCGATTACTACCAGGAAGTTGTTCAGGTTCATGCAGAGGTCATGAGGAGCTCTCTCTACAAAAAGCCGAAGCTGAGAGTTCAGCGTATTCAGAAGGTGCAATTGGAACTCCCTTTGGTGATTCCTGCGAACAAGGAAGAGCAACAAACTCAAATTTTGCTGACTAACGACTGACATAACGACTGCCAATGCCCTACCGCCACACCGCCGCCCGCATCCACGAGATCGTCCAAGCCCCGAAAGCATTGGTCGCGGGGCAGGGTGTGTCGCCGAAGAAGCACGGCAGCTACGGGTTGAGTTTCGAGGCGTTTGGGGCGATTGACGGGATGGTGGAAAAGAGGTTTGTTGTGAGCACCTTCGCAGCACCACTCACACCCGAAACCGTCCGCCAGCTCCTGCACGCCTTTTGGCAGGAGTCGCTGGAAATCGCCAAGACCCGCCAAGGGCTTTCGCTCGCGCTGCCGCAGACCTACCCGGACGGCTGGCAAATCGTGGTGGATCTGGAGGACCATCTTCCCGCCGGCCTGAAAGTGACCGACCGTGGCCGCACGCTCGGCTGGCTCGTCGGTCAAGGCCAAAACATCGAGACGGACGCCGTGCAACGGCATCTGGACGAAATCCTCGCCGAGTGCGGGATCGAGCGCGACGGGTTGGAGCTGTTCCACTGGTTTCCTAAAGGCATGGAGGGCGTGGACCTGCACGTCTTCGCCGAGGCGCTGGTGGCCATCGCGCATCTCCACTACCTGAGCGACCTCAAGCCACGCACGCTGGATATCCCGGACGAGACGCTGCAACGCGTTTTCAAGGATCACGGCGTGATCGCGCTGCCCGGCACCACGCTGGACGGCCGGACCCGCAAGAAGGTGAGGCTGGATTACTACATCGCCGAGGAAAGCCCGATCGCCTTCCAGATCATCCGCCGCCACGGCAGGATTCTCGGGACCATGGAGCAATGGGGCTGGCGCTGGAACGACCTCCGCGCCGCGCACCCGGCTCTCCGCCCCGCCATGATCTACGATCCCCACCACCAGGAGATCGACCCCGACAGCCGCGCCATCGGCGAGGAGGTCTGCGCGCTGTTCTGCTCGTATGAGGAGACGGACCGGATTCACGAGTTTCTGGATCAAAAGCCAAACTGAAAATCATGCCTGAGAAGAGCCTATCCACCGAATCCGTCACGGCTGCGCACGATCCGTTTCCGGAACTTGCTCGGGACCGCCGCGTTGACCCGATGATCCTGTGGGGAACTTGGCCGGGTGAGGAACCCGTGGAGGAATTGATGGCTCTGCTCGATTGAACCTCACGAACCATTCAACCGTTTTCTCCTGCCATGAACTTCGACCAACTCATCACCAGTCTCCGGGAACTTGATACCTCTCTCAAGGGGCAGGTTATCCGGACAGCGAATGTCGGGCTGACGCTGCGGAACTGGTTGGTGGGTGCTTACATCGTGGAGTTCGAGCAGAATGGGGCCGACCGAGCCGAATACGGAGCGAGTCTGATCCGCGAGGTTTCCAACGCGCTGGATGTCAAAGGGCTGACTCCGACAACCCTGGAGCTGTGTAGGCGTCTGTTTTCCGCTTACCCCCAGATTCCACAGACACTGTCTGTGGAATTCATCAACATGCAGAAGATAAAAGACTTGGAGATTCCACAGACGCTGTCTGCGGAATTGGCTTCAGGTCAGAAAAGTCAGACAGCGTCTGACTTTTCTGCTCGTTCCGACTTCGCTGTTCCGGTGGCCGCGCTCGTCCAGAAGCTCACGCTCTCCGATTTCGTCGTCCGAAAGCTAGGTCATTGTTTTGTAACGACCTTGCCTTTCGGTCACTCCAGCGACCGGTTCGACGGGCTTTTGCGAATACCGTGTTGTGAAAACTAGGTAAATATGAACAAATACCGAGGTTAACGGACGCGCCTACCCCATGACGACTTCTCCACTTCAAAGAATCCAAGCTCTGGCCGCAAGCCGTGAGGCGGTTCGGACGTCGGAGCTTGTCGAGGCAGGCGTATCGAACCAAGCGATCACCCGGCTGATGCGCCGAGGCGAACTGGAGAAGGTGCGAAGGGGGGTTTACCGGCTACCGGATTCACCCATCACGGAGCATCACGATTTGGTCAACGCCATCAAGGGCGCCCCGCGAGCCGTCGTCGTTCTCCTAAGCGCGCTGCGCTTTCACGGGATTGGGACGCAAAATCCACACGAGGTTTGGATTCAACTGCCGATCAAGGCACATGCCCCGAAGATCGAGTGGCCGCCGGTACGCATCATTCGCAGCTCCGTGGACTCGCTTTTCACGGAGGGGGTCGAGCGACACCGCCTCAGTGGCGAAATCGTTCCTGTCACCACTCCCGCCCGCACGGTGGCGGACTGCTTCAAGCAACGCAACAAGATCGGAATCGACGTCTGTGTCGAAGCACTTCGTGAAACCCTGCGCACGAGAAAAGCGACGATCGGACAGATGGGAGAGATGGGCCGACTGCTGCGGGTTGGCAAGGTGATGCAACCTTACCTGGAGGCGATGATATGAAGAATCTGGCTGCTTCTGTCCGGACCCGGCTCCTGAATTTGTCCCGCGAACGCGGTGAACCGCTCGACCGACTCATGGAGCAATACGCGACGGGACGATTTCTCTACCGCCTCGCCGAAAGTGATTACCGGGATCGCTTTGTTCTGAAAGGGGCCCAGCTTTTTCGGGTTTGGAGTGCGGAACATCACCGGCCGACACGGGATCTCGACTTGCTTGGCTTTGGAGATTCGTCGGAAGCAAGCATCAAGAGCGTGTTCACCGAACTGGTGCAAACATCCATTGACCCACCGGATGGCCTCGAGTGGGGGAGCATCGAAACGGGAGCGATTCGCGATGATTTGGCCTATGGAGGTGTTCGCGCCGTGCTGACGGTTCGCCTCGCAGCAGCTCGCATTTTCCTTCAGATCGACGTTGGCTTTGGCGACGCCATCACTCCAGAGGCGATCATGACGGATTGGCGGGAGCTGCTCGACTTCCCGGTCGCCCGCCTCCTGGCCTATCCGCCTGAGACCGTGATCGCGGAGAAGCTGGAGGCAGCGGTGACACTCGGACTGCAGAACAGCCGGATGAAGGACTTTTTCGACCTGCATTGGTTGAGAGAGCATCAGAATTTCGATGGAGGGCTACTCCTCGCGGCGGTTGAGGCCACCTTTGCGCGTCGTGGCACCGTGATTCCTTCGACTCCCCCGACCGCTCTCAGCGAGGTTTTCAGCAGGGATGCCGGCAAGACTCTCCAGTGGAATGCATTCAGAAAGAAAGGGCAGCTGGACGCTCCGGAACTACCGGAAGTGATCGCAAGGCTCTCGGAATTCCTACTGCCAATTCTCTCTGGAGAAGTTCGCGGTAAGATCTGGCATCCTCACTCCGGCTGGACCACAGAATCATTATGAGCACCAACACCAAAGAATCCGCTCTCGAAGCGTGTATCGAACGGCATCTCACCGGCGGCGTGAGCGTGATGCCTTCACCCGGCGGTCCCATGTCGGACGATGTCGGTGTTTATCAAACCAGCAAGGGGGCAGGCTATCAGCGTGGCAAGTCCACGGATTTCAATTCCGAGTTCGCCATCGATGAAGCGAAATTCTGGCAGTTTCTCGAATCCACCCAGGCGACGGAACTGACGAAGCTCCACTACAAGCCGGATTGGAAGCGGCAGATTCTCGAAAGGCTGCACCGCAAGCTGAAGAAGGACGGCATTCTTGCGGTCTTAAAGAAAGGGCTGGATGTGGACAATGCGCATTTCACGTTGCTCTATCGATTGCCCTACAACGAGCTCAACTCGGTCGTCACCGCCAAGTTCGAGTCCAACGTCTTCTCGGTCACCCGGCAGGTGTATTTCTCCAGCGTCGATCAGAAGTCGGTGGACATGGTGGTTTTCCTCAACGGCCTGCCGCTCGCCACGCTGGAACTCAAGAACCCGTGGACCGGCCAGAACGTCAACCAAGCGAAGAAGCAATACCGGGACGACCGTGATCCGAAGGAGACGTTGTTCCAGTTTAAGCGCTGCCTCGTCCACTTCGCCGTCGATCCGGACGAGGTGTGGATGACGACCAAGCTAGATGGCAAGAGCACCTATTTCCTGCCCTTCAACAAAGGCCTGCCGAATGGCCAAGGCAAAGGCAACCCAGTCAATCCGAATGGCCACAAGAGCGCCTATCTCTGGCAGGAAATCCTAACCCGCCACAGCCTCAGCAACATCATCGAGCACTACGCCAAGCTCACGGTGGAGAAGGACAAGGCGGGCAAGTCCAAGGAGACGCTCTATTTCCCGCGCTATCAGCAGCTCCAAGTGGTGCGCTTGCTGCTGGCCGATGTGCAGGCGAAGGGCACCGGCAAGCGCTACCTCATCCAGCACTCGGCCGGTTCAGGAAAATCCCACTCCATCACCTGGCTTGGCTATCAGCTCGTGGAACTCTACGACAAGACCGGGCAGGAGAACCTATTCGACTCCGTCATCGTCGTCACCGACCGCCGCGTGCTCGATCGCCAGATCGACAAGAACATCCGGCAGTTCGCCGAGGTGAAGAACCTCCTCGCCCACGCCAACAGCGCCGCCGAACTCCGCAGCCATTTGGAGGCAGGCAAGAAGTTGATCACCACCACGATCCAGAAGTTCCCCTTCATCGTCGATGGTATCGCCGACTTGAGCAGCAAGAAGTTCGGCGTGATCATCGACGAAGCGCATTCCTCTCAAAGCGGCAGCGCCGCCGATTCCGCAACCGCTGTGCTCGGTGCGACTGAAGAGGAAGAGCCGGAGGACTATCAGGACAAGATCCTGCAAGCGATGGAGCGCCGCAAGATGGGCAACAATGCTTCCTACTTCGCTTTCACCGCCACGCCGAAGAAAGCCACGCTTGAAAAGTTCGGAACCCGCAATGCCGACGGTGGATTCGATCCCTTCCACCTTTATTCGATGAAGCAGGCGATCGAGGAAGACTTCATCCTCGACGTGCTGGCCAACTACACGACCTACAAGAGTTATTACGAGGTCCAAAAATCCATCGAGGACAACCCGGAGTTCGACACCGTCAAGGCGCAGAAGAAACTCCGCGCCTACGTCGAGAGCCACGCGCAAACCATCGGCACCAAGGCCGCGCTGATGGCCGATCATTTCCTCAGCCAGGTCGTCGCCACCAAGAAACTGCGGGGCCAGGCGCGCGGCATGGTGGTCACCCGCAACATCGAGAGCGCCATCCGCTACTTTTTCGCCATCCGCGACGAACTCAAGAAGGCGAACGCCCCCTTCCAAGCCATCGTCGCCTTTTCCGGCAAGAAGATGGTGGATGGCATCGAATACACGGAAGAATCGCTCAATGGTTTCCCGTCCAAGGACATCCCGGACAAACTGGCCGGCAACGTCAAAGCCGGAGAAACCAACTACCGCCTGCTCGTCGTCGCCAACAAATACCTGACCGGCTTCGACGAGCCGCTGCTTCACACGATGTATGTGGACAAGCGCCTGCAAGGCGTGCTCGCCGTGCAAGCCCTATCCCGCCTGAACCGCTGCAATGCGAAGATGCAGAAGCAGGACACCTTCATCCTAGATTTCTACAACACCGCCGCCGAGATCAAAGCCGCCTTCGACGACTTCTACACCGCCACCTCGCTGACCGAGCCAACCGACATCAACGTCCTCCACGATCTCAAGGACGCACTCGACGATGCCGAACTCTACAGCGAAGAGGACATCGAGAAATTCAACGAACTCTTCTTCAATGGCGTGGATGCCGAGCAGCTTCACCCGATCATCGACGAGACCGTCGTGCGCTTCGATATGGTCGAGGACGAGGAAGACAAGATCGACTTCAAGATCAAGGCCAAGCAGTTCGTGAAACTCTACGGCCAGCTCGCGTGCATCATGCCGTTTTCTAATGCCGCATGGGAAAAGCTCCACTGGTTCCTGAAATTCCTGATTCCCAAGCTCAAGGTGAAGCTCAAGGAGCAGGACCAACTCGACGAATTGTTGGAAAGCGTGGATCTATCCACCTACGGACTTGAACGCGTGCGCCTGAACCAACACATCGAACTCGACAGCGCCGAAACCGAACTGGAGCCCGAAAATTCTAACGTGCGCGGCCATCATGGTGACGGGGAAGACGAATCGCCGCTCGACGAAATCATCCGGCATTTCAACGAGCGTTTTTTCTCAGCTTGGGACGCCACGCCGGAGGAGCAGCGCGTGAAGTTGATCAACATCATGGAGCGCGTGCAAGCGAGCGCAGCCTACAAGGCGCAAGTCGTGGATAATCCTGACGAGCAGAACCGCCGCATCGCCCTCGAAAGTCTGATCTCTCAAGCCGTGAATAAAGAGCGCAAGAAGGATCTCGATCTCTACAAAATCTATGCCGGTGATCCCGATTTCAAAAAGGCCTTCGAAGAAAGCATCATCCGCATTCTAGCACTTCATGAGAAGAGCAAGTCGGCATGACGACGCGGAAGGCGCTGTTTTTTAACGCCCCACCGGTGTCATTCCGCCGCGTGCAATGCGGTTAGAGAGGTAGGTCGTAACTGCGCCCGCCGACGCCTTCATACCAGCGCAGGTAGGCGAGGTTGACCATCGAGTAGCCGCCGGGTGTCGGATAGTTTCCTGTGAAATACCAGTCTCCGCAGGGGCCTTTGATCGAGGCGTGGAGGTTCTCGATGCTTTGGAAAATCACTTGCACCTCGCCATTCCACTCGATTCCTTCTGGATAGACCATGCGGCTGACTTCGGCGGAAATTTCCTCGTCCGTGAACGCTTCGTAGATGGCTTGCACGCGATTTCTGCGCTCATGAATCGGCAGGCTGAGCTCGGCCTTGCAGGCTTCATACACCGCGTCCAGCAAGGATTGGCGGCCGGCCCGCCGGTGCAGGGCGATCGCCGCTTGGAAGGCGATGAACTTGCCGAGTTCCGACATGTCGATGCCGTAGCAATCTGGATAACGGATTTGCGGTGCGGTCGAGCAAACCACGATTTTCGCCGGCTTGGTGCGGGCGAGGATTTTTAAAATCGATTGTTTAAGCGTGGTGCCGCGGACAATCGAATCGTCCAAAGCAACGAGGAAATCGCCTGGATTCACGACGCCGTAAGTGATGTCGTAAACGTGCGAGACCATTTGATCGCGGCCTTTTTCCTGGGAGATGAAGGTGCGCATCTTGATGTCCTTGTGCGCGACTTTTTCACCCTTCGGCCAGTTGCGGAGGATCAGGTCATCAACGAGTTCCGGCGTGAGTGCGCCATCGGCGGCGGCCTTGAGAATCGAGGTTCGGACTTCTTGGCGGCGGTAGAGGCGCAGGCCGTCCATGAGGCCGTAGTAGGCGGTCTCTGCGGTGTTCGGGATGAAGGAAAAGGTGGTTTTCTCGAAAGCGCCGCCGATGGACTCGACGACTTGTGAGACGAGGGCCGCGCCCATGGCCTTGCGCTCGCGGTAAATTTGTGGGTCGTTGCCGCGTGAAAAGTAAATTTTCTCGAAGGAGCATGGCGTGTAGCGCTGCGGCGGGGCGAAGGCGCTGTCATGGATGCTGCCGTCAGACTTGATGGTGATCATCGAGCCGGGGTCAACCGCTTTGACGTCCTTGGCGTCTGCCTCGAAGACGGTCATGAGTGGCACGCGCTCGGAGGCGAAGGCGATGACCTCATCGGTGATGAGCATGTGGCAGGGACGGATGCCGCGTGGATCGCGCATGACGAACATGTCGCCATTTCCAATCACGCCGCAGATGGCGTAGCCGCCGTCCCAAGAGGCGGCGGACTCGGCGACGAGTCGTGGCACGTCGAGTTGTTCGGAGATGCGTGCGGGCATCTCGGGGCCGGGCACGCCGGCGTCGCGGAGTTGGCGGTAGAGATCGGTGTGCGCCTCGTCCAAATGATAGCCGATTTCCTCAAGCACCGTCTGCGTATCCGTGCCGAAGACCGGGTGCTGGCCGCGGTTGATGAGCACGTCGTTGAGCTCACTGGCATTGGTCATGTTGAAATTTCCAAGCACCATGAGAGTGCGCGTCGGCCAGTTGCTGCGGCGTAAATACGGGTGGCAGCAGCCCTCGTCGAACTTTCCCGAAGTGCCGTAGCGCAGGTGGCCGACGAGGATTTCCCCGCCGAAGTCGAAATTTTTCTTCACGCTTTCCGGATCCTTGTGATCCATCAGCCCCTTGCGTGACATTTTGAAGAAGCTCTTGATCTCCTTGCGGAAAATCTCCGCGAGGGCGTCTTTTTCAATCCCACGGCGGCGGCTCACGTAGGGTTGGCCGATCGGCATGTCGATTTTCACGCAGCCGATTCCCGTGCCGTCTTGGCCGCGGTTGTGCTGCTTTTCCATCAGGAGAAACAGCTTATTCAGGCCCCAGAGGCAGGTGCCGTAGCGGTCATAATAATACGCGAGGGGCTTGCGAAGTCGCACCGCAGCGATCCCGCATTCGTGTTTGAGGAAGTCGCTCATTCGTGGGTCAATCTTGAAATCACTCGCCAATCACGCGAACGCGGACACCTTCCGTGGGGACCATCCGGCCGAGGACGCTACCGCCATCGCCCGCCTTGAGAGCGGCCTCGACGTCAGCCTCGGCAACGATGGCAACCCAGCCGATGCCCATGTTGAAGGTGTGGAAGCGATCGTTCGCATCCACGTGAGAAAGAAGTTTTTCGATGCCGGCGAGCTCCCAGCGTGGGATTTCCAAATCGGCACCCATTCCGCGGAAAAGGCGCTCAAGATTTTCAGGAAGTCCGCCGCCCGTGATGTGCGACATCGCCTTGGGCTTGACGCCAGCGGTTTTCAGGTCGCGGACGACGTCATGATAAAGTCGTGTCGGTTTGAGCCATTCAAGGAGTTCTGCATCGGTGACTTCGCCGGGAAATTCATTGAGCACGCGGCGGACGAGTGACCAACCGTTGGCGTGAATGCTGTCGGAGGCGTAGCCGATGAGGACGTCGCCGACGGCGACGGTCGTTGGATCGACGAGGTCGGGCTTTTCCGCGCAGCCGATGCAAAATCCGGAAAGTTCGATGATTCCCTCGGGGACGATGCCGGGCATTTCCGCCGTTTCGCCGCCGGCGAGGATGCAGTCGCAGGCCTCAAGATAGTCCGCCATGCCTGAGATCAGGCGGGTGATTTTCTCCTCATGGAGCGCGGCGATGCCAATGTAGTCGAGGAAAAGGAGCGGATCACCGCCGGTGGTGAGGATGTCGTTCACGCTCATGGCGACGAGGTCCTTGCCGGCCGTTTCCAGAAGATCGTGCTCAAGCAAGAGCTCCAGCTTGGTGCCGACGCCGTCGCAGCCAGTCACCATCACGGGTTCCTTGTAGCTGCTGAGATCGTAGCATGCGGCGAAGAGTCCGAAGGCTCCCCACAGCTTGCGCGTTTGTTGAGTTCTGCGCACGTGAGTGCCGATGTCGCCCACGAGAGCGGCCGCTTTACGCGTGTCGACTCCTGCCTGTTGGTAAGTTAGCTTGCCCGCCATAATTCCGCTGGGGGGGTTCTACCAGCCACTTCCCCGGCGTCACGCAGAAAAAACCCGGGCTTGATTTGAGCGCCTTGAAATGTTTGTAACTCGTTGAATTTCCGAGAATTTTTCGAAAATTCAGTTATGCGTGAGATCGGCGATGGGTTGGGGAAATTGCGCGAAAAGTGCGAGTCGTGCGGCAAGCGCTTGCGAGAATGCGGGGTGCGTCTTATGAAATGCCGTCTGCCATGCCGATTCGAATTCTCATTTTCACGTTGCTCGCGCTGTTGCCAGTGGCGGCGTTTCAACTTCCATCCGGCACGCGCCAGTGTCTTGTGGGCACGGCGGCGGATTGGAATGCGACGACGGTGACGCTGCGTCTTTACGAGAAACAAGGTGCCGCTTGGAAGCTTGTGGGTGCGCCATGGCAGGCGCGCCTCGGGAGAAACGGGCTGGTCTGGGGGCATGGCCTGCACCCGTTGCCGGCTGGGGTGCTCACGAAAAAGGAGGGCGACGGTCGCTCGCCTGCCGGGGTTTTCTCGCTGGGTGGCGCGTGGGGCTATGATGCCCGCATCCGCAAGCACCCTGAGCTGCCTTACCGGCAAGTGACCTCGCGTGATCTATGGGTGGAAGATTCCACTTCGGCTGATTACAACCGGAATGTCATTTTAGAGCGTGAGCCGAAGAGTGTTTGGGAGAAAAAGCAGCAAATGAAGCAGGGCGACGCCGCGCACTCGCTCAAATTGTTCATCGCGCACAATGCGCCGCCCAAGGTGATTCCGGGTGCGGGCTCTGCGATATTTTTCCATGTGTGGCGCGGCGGAGGCACCCGCACGACTGCGGGTTGCACGACGATGGAAAAGCCGAAGCTTGAGTGGCTTATTTCAGAAATCGACCCCACGCAGCGGCCGCTTTACGTGCTTTTACCCGTGGCGGAATATGAGAAATTCCGCCGCGCGTGGCAGCTCCCTTGAGCCTTTTTATTCGGTGGCCTCCGCGGCCTCGGTGCTGCCGGGTTTGAGGAGTGCTCGGAACTCGTCACTCCACTCGCGGGCGGCGGGGTGGGTGATGAATTTCTCCAAATGGGCGAGCATGCGGACGGCTGAGCCGTTTTCGTCGCCGTTGCGGAAGAGGTCCACTTCCATTTCCCACTGCAATTTCGGGGCGGCGATTTCTAGAAATTTGGCAAATTGTGGCGATGGCGTGGCCGTGCGTGGCGCGCGCCCTTGGCCGCCCCAATACTGGGCTTTTTGCGTTTCCTGTTGGATGCGCTTGAGCCAGCCTGAGCGGAGCGAGTCCGTCCGGCTGCTGCTGCGGTAGGGTGGGAGTAGAACTTTTTCGTAAATTTCCTCCAAGGCGGCGGGCGCGAGCGGCCAATTGTCCACGTTGAGGCCGTTGATCTCATAGGCGCGGGCAAAAACTGAGGCGCTGACAGGCTGGCCAAGCAGTTCTTCCTGAGTGCTTAGCCGCTCGCAGTCGCGGAAAATCGAGTCGATGATATCCTGTGCTTCGGCGGCGATTTGCGAGCGGTCAGCATCCTCGGATGCGGCGCGCAGTGTGAGAATCAGCCAGCGGAGTTGGTGGCGCAAAGCGAGCCGCAGTCCGCTGTCGGAGAGTTTTTCCGCCTCCTTGCGCTTCCAGTCCCGGAAGTCTGAGTTTTTCCGGTTCTGATCTTGGAAATTCACTTTTTCCACACAGTTCAGGTAAAGATCCATGGCCGCCTCATCGCTGCTGATGGCGTTGCGATATGCGCTGAGTGCCGTGCGAAACTTCGCATCCACGCGCGAGTTCGCGGATTCGCGGAGTTTATCCAAACTTTCCAAAAGTGCCTCGCGGTCTGCCTCGGACAGGGATTGGGCGCAGAGGGTGTTGAGCAAAAACGCCGAACAGGCTAGGAGAATGGGCACTCGCATGGCTGTGTGATGCCAAATTCAAGCGCGTGGGCCAAGACGGAAGAAAAAATTTTCACGCGTGGGGTGGGCGGCGTGTAGACTCGAGGTTTCCGCACTTGGATCTTTGGAAATCTGGGGCATGCTTGCAGGCGTCCACTGTTCTGCATGAATCCAGCCATTCGTAGATTTTTCGCGCTCGTCGTCGTTTTCATTGTCGCGTTTCTCGCAGTCGCCGCGCTTCGCAATTGGCGTGCGGGAGGGGACTGGCGCTCGTTGCTTCCCGGCTTCCCTGCGGCTTCCGGCCAGTTCCGGCCGGAGGAATTCACCTTGCCCGAGAGTGCGCCGCTTGCCCTCGGTGATGTCGAGTTGCTGTCTCGGCTGAATGATGAATACGCGCGGCTCACGGCGGCGGTGGTGCCTTCCGTCGTCAGCATCGACACCACGGGAATCCGCAGTGAACCGCTGATGGATCTTTGGGGGAGAACGCGGATGCGCGACTACCCGACACAAGGCCAAGGTTCTGGCGTGATCGTGACGCGTGAGGGACATGTGGTCACGAATCACCACGTCGTCGCTGGCCAGCAGAAGATCCAAGTCACGCTCCATGGCGGCAAGACCTACGCGGCGAATCTTGTGGGTGAGGACACTTTGCTCGACATCGCGGTGTTGAAAATCGTTTCCAACGAGGAGTTTATCCCCCTGAAAATCGGGGATTCGTCGCAGGCGAAAGTTGGGCAAATTGTGATGGCGATTGGCAATCCTTTCGGGCTGGGTGAGACGGTGACGCAGGGGATTATTTCCGCCAAGGAGCGCTCTTTGTCGGACAATCAGCGGGATCTTTTCCAGACGGATGCGGCGATCAATCCGGGAAATTCCGGTGGGCCGCTGGTGAATCTTCAGGGCGAGATCATCGGCATCAACGTCGCCATTTTTTCGCCAGACCGTCAAAATCCGGGCTTTCAGGGCGTTGGGTTTTCCATTCCGTCCAATGATGTGAAAGAGACCTTGTTTCAGATTTTGGAGCGTGGGCGGCCGGTGCGCGGCTTTCTGGGTGTGCAATTGCGAGATCTGAATCCGACCATCCGCTCGGCGCTCGGCTATCCGGATGATTTCGGCGCGGTGGTGGCGGTGGTCGTGCCCGGCTCGCCGGCGGAAACCGCGGGATTGCAGGGCTGGGACGTGGTGCGCGCGGTCAATGGCGAGAAAATCACCAGCGCGGCCCAGTTTCTGAGTCGCATCCAGCGGACACGCGTCGGCGAGGCGGTGAGCTTGGATATTTGGCGGGATGGCGCGACGATGCAGCTGCAGGCAAACATTGCGGAAAGTGGTGCGCCCAGTCCCGCAGCGCAATTTCCAGCAGACCCGACCCAGCCCGACAAGGCGCTGCAGCCGGACCAAGCCCTGCGCAGCCTCGGCGTACAAGTGCGTGATTTATCCGTGTCTGAGCGCATGCGCGGCTACCGTGGGGTGGTCGTCACGGAGGTCTCTGCGCGCGGCTTGGCTCGGAAGTTGCTCAAGTTGGGCGATCTTGTGATCGGCGTGAATAACTCGCGTGTTGGCGGTGCGGAAGATTTTGCGCTTTATCTTGCAGCTTCGGCAGGCACGGATGAAACGGTGCTTCACGTCGTCCGCGACGGCCAAATTCTGCGCATCACGGTTCCGATTCTCACGGCGGAAAACTGACTGCCATTTGGTGAAATTTCCTCTGACAATTCCTCGTTTCCACTCCACTCCATGCAAGGCTCCAAGCTTCCCTACTTTTTTCTCGGTCTCTCAGCGGTGATTGCCGCAGCCGCCCTCGTCTTGCTGATCGTCAAGCCGGGTGTGAAGTCTCCCACCGCGCCGCCCGCCGCCCGCCCGACATCGGCGGCGGAAACTCCCGATTCAGTCGCGCCGGAAAAAATCGATAATCTCGCCAAGCCGCCAGTGCCAGAAGATGCGGCGAGCGTGCTGTCGGACTTGGGCGTGGGTGCGGCGTCGGCAGACCCGGCGGTGCTGGTGGCGCAAATCGCCAGTGCGCTTGAGGCGGGGGATTTTGCGAAAGTCGGGCGCTTGATCGGGAAAGATGCGCTGGATTCCGAGGCGAGCGCGCGCCTTCAAGCGCTTGCGGCTACCCCGCTGCGCCTCCGCCAACCGAACGGCGTGCGCGAAGTCGGCGAAATTGAACTCAACGCTCGCTCACGTTGGGCCTTGGAACTGGAAGGCCAAGAGCCTGGCCGCGACCGGATTTTCCTCGATCTCCGGCGCCGCGATGGCAAGTGGACGGTGGAGAAAATCACCTTGCCGCCGCGTCCGGGTGAGCCGATCCCGAAAGCGGTTTTCGCGGATTCTCTTGGCGTGGCGGATGCGTTTTTGCAGGCGGTGCTGCGGCAGGAATTCGAGTTTGCGCGCGCTTTGGTGGACTCCTCCACCGTTTCCGACGCGAAAATCGCAGGGCTTTGCATCCTTTTTGAGGAGGGGGAATACCGGTTGCGCAAGTCCAAGCCGCTCCGCGCCTTGTTTTCGCGGGATGACACCGTCGGCTACTTGGTCCATGTGGAATCGGCGGATGGCGCACAAGCCGCAGAGTTTTCCATGACGCTGCGGCAGCCGCCACAACCGTCGAACTGGCGGGTTTCCGAGATCAATCTGAACACATTGCTCGCCGACTACGCGCGGCGCGTCGCCGGGGGGGATCTGTATTACTCGCCGTTCGTGAAAAATCCTGCGGGAGGTGACACGCTTGCGTTGTATTTTGAGTTCGACGAAGCGGAAATGAACTCGCGAACCCGCCGGCAAATCGAAATTGTTTCGCTCATTCTCAAGTCGGATCCCAGCAAGAAAATCACCTTGAGTGGGCACACGGACGCGCTCGGCACCAAGGATTACAACAACGAGCTCTCCTCGCGGAGAGCGGTGGTGGTCCGGGATTTCCTCGTCAAATCCGGGGTCTCTGCTGCTCAGATCGTGACTGCGGCCAAGGGCGATAGCCAACCGCGCCGCCCGAATCTGACGGAAACTGGCGAGGACAATCCCGAAGGTCGGCGCGCGAACCGGCGGACGGAGATTTATCTGGATTTCTGAGGGTTTCCCGCAGCCCGGCACACGGATAAGGGTTCTTGCCAGAACTCGCTCGAGCATGAATAAAATCGCGGCGTATGGAGGACAGCAACGAATCTCGCCTGAAAATCCTCGGGTTGCAGGCGTGTAGGCAAGTGCTTCATCCGCTGCTCGCCCTTGCGGCGGCGGCGTGCATTTTGGCCGTCGTCGGTTGGACTGGGCAGATCACGACGTGGCAGCATTGGGCGACGGTGTGGATGGGGCCGGTATTTGCCGCCGAGCGAGTTCTGGTGTTTTTCGCCATGGCGCCGCGAGGCAAGGAGCGGCGGCGCTACGGCTTGCATGCGTGGTTGGCGGTGCTGGTTTTTCTCGTTTCTGTCGTGCTGATTTTCATGCCGCTTTCGGCGACAGGCACCTGGTCGCTTGGATCGCATGCGTTTGTGCTGCTCGCAGTGCTGGTTTCTGGACTGGCTTCGATGATTCACCATCAAACGCGCTTCACCGCCCGTGCGTTTCATCCGGGCCTGATGCTCATCGTGTCGTTTTTGTTCATCATCATCGTGGGCACTTTGTTGTTGAAAATGCCGCGTTGCACAGTGCCAGGCCAAGTTTGCACATGGATGGATGCGGCCTTCACCAGCACCAGCGCGGTGTGTGTGACGGGCTTGGCGGTGCAGAATACGGCGACGTTTTTCACGCCGACTGGCCAAATGGTGATTTTACTGCTGATCCAAGTGGGGGGGCTCGGCATCATGACGCTCACGTTTTTCGCCGCAGTGGTTCTGTTTGAGGGGCTCTCGTTGCATGACCGTTTGCTTCTCGGGAAAATGCTGCAAGAGAATCGGTTGGCGCGCCTCAGCAAGACACTTGCGTTCATCGTGACCCTGACCTTCGTCTGCGAGGGCATCGGTGCGCTGGTGCTTTTTCAAAGCATGGATGGCGTAGGGTCCACGGGAACACGCCTATTTCATGCGGTATTTCACGCCGTCTCAGCCTTCTGCAACGCGGGATTTTCGACGCTTCCCGATGGCCTTGCGAGTGGGGTGGTCCGAGGCAACGCGGTTTGGCAAATCATGATCATACTGCTCATCGTGATCGGCGGTCTGGGTTCGCTGGCCAATGAAGATATTAAAGATTGGCTGGTCGCAAAAATCAAACGGCGCGTGCATCACGACGGGCCGCGACTGCGTCTGAGAGTTCACACGCGCTTGGTGCTGTTGGTCACCACCATCCTCATCGTCGCAGGCGCGGGTGTCATTCTCATCACCGAGTTTTACCTCTGGAATGGCCCGGAAAACGGTGGGAGATTCCTCACGGCCTTGTTTCATTCCGTCACCGCACGGACTGCGGGCTTTAACACAGTTTCCATGTCAGCAGTCGGACCACTCACCGCGCAAATGCTGATGATTCTGATGATCATCGGCGGCTCGCCAGGCGGCACAGCGGGCGGTTTGCGGACGACTGTGGTCGCCATCGGGCTGGCCCATCTCTGGAATCAACTCCGGTCTGGGAAACGGGGTGTGATTGCTTTTAACCGCACGATTCCGAGTGAAACGGGCGTGCAGGCGCTGGGACTCATCGTGTTAGCTGGCATCTGGCTGATTGGAAATTTCATCGTTCTTCAAGTGCTCCAAGCGGGCAGTGGAATCCCGGAAACCACCTTGCTTTTCGAATTGATCAGCGCCTTCGCCACAGTCGGCTTGTCCCTGGATTTGACGCCAGAACTTACGGACGGAGCGAAGTCGCTTTTGATCGTCAACATGTTCGTTGGCAGGGTCGGCCTGCTCACCTTCATGGCCACTCTCATCAAGCCGGACCGGCGTCCGCCATCGGGCAAGCCCGAGGAAAACATCCTTCTTAACTGACTCACCCGCACCATGAGATTTTGCATCATCGGCCTAGGAACCTTCGGCACCCACCTCGCTCGCCAACTGAGCCGCGAGGGTCATGAAATCGTCGCTGTGGACAACGATCCCGCGCACATCAACGCCCTGAAGGATGAAATCGAGTATCTCATTCAAGCGGACTGCACACGGTTGGAGGCGTTTCACGAAATTCCCATCAGTGAGTGCGACGCCGTGATTCTCGCCATCGGGGAGAATTTTGAAGCCTCGCTCTCGATTGCCTCAAACGTCCAGCAACTCGGGGCAAAGCGCATCATCAGCCGCATCATCAACCCGCTTCATGGGCGATTGCTCAAATTGTTGAAAATCGACGAGCTCCTCATTCCGGAAGCCATGGCTGCCGCGTGGTTGGCCCGTTCGCTCAAAACGCCGGATGTTTTAAGCAGTCTGGAGCTCGGCAGTGGCTATGAAATTGCCCAAGTTCTCGTGCCGCGTTCGCTCGTTGGGAAGACCTTGCAAGAGGCAGAACTTCGCGGCCGTTATGACCTCAATCTCGTGACAATCGCGAAAGGCCGAGTCGCAACTGCGCTCAGTTCGACGCGCCACCCGATCAACAAAGTGCTGGGCATTCCTCTGCCAGACCGTGCCTTCGAGCCGGACGATGTGCTCGTCCTATTTGGCCAAGGAAAAGACATCCGCCGCATGATGTCAGACTACGACTCCAAAGTGTGAGCCCTATTGCATGCGCTCGTGTTTCACGATTTTCCGTGCTTGCCAATCGCCCCGGCTCCTGTTTCTTTCCCCATCCGTTCACGGAACGGGCTGTAGCGCAGTCTGGTAGCGCACCTGCCTGGGGGGCAGGGGGTCGTGGGTTCGAATCCCGCCAGCCCGACCACTTTAAATGCCTGAAAACCCTGTAAATTAAGGGCTTATGTCAATCAGGCTGACTTCAGTCGATTCCGCCCACGTCCGCCGAAATACGCCCAAATCCGGATTAATGGTGCAAAATTGGCAACTGGTTTGGCAACTATTTTGGATATCTTAACCATTGTTTCAGGTGACAAGACGCCCCCGCTGGCGAACATGGAATGGATGAGTCGGACGCCTCCTAAAAATTCGCCCAGCGACAGCCCGGAGTATGTCGTCCGGCGCGAAACGATCAGTCGGTATTTCAACCCGCCGCTGCCACGAAGCACTTTCCATGATTTGGTCAACAAGGGGAAAGTCATTCCATTCAAGCACCTGAAGGGTTTTTACCATCTCAACGGATCTCTGCGCCGACTCGGACTGCCGGAGGTTGCAGAATTGCCGAAGGAGCCAGTGCTTCGCTCGTCAGAGGATATCGTTCGCTTCGCTTTCTCGGTCATGGACCCGGACCTATTTCCCGCTCCTTCATGGCTGCTCGATGTCGAGGCCATCGATTCACGCGACACGGACCACGCAGCATTGTTGATCGAAAAGCACGGTGTGGCACTTGCCGCACTGGATTCGGACCGACTGAAGCACGCTTACCTGCAAGGCACCCTCGATGCGCACCACTGGATGAAGGTGGAGGGGGAGGGAGAGGAGGCCCCCTAGTTACCATCCTCTCACCTACGACTTCCCTTCGTGCATCTGTCGCGCCGCATGATACTCGTGGGAAAGATCAAAGCCGAGGTCGAGCGATGGCTCGATGATCTGGAAACCCACGTATTGGATACACAGAAGATGCAGGCCGGAAAATTTCCCCGGGATCGAGCGGAGAGTGTATTTGTCGGTCGGATTGGTTACGTCGAGTCCGCCGCTGCCCAGCATCGCAATCTCGAATGCGATCTTCTGCACGTCCGCTCGCGGCATACCTTCGAAGCGCTGTAAGGCTCCGAGGCAATAGGCCATCGCGTTCGCCCGCATCCCACCACTGCTCTTGCGGAAATTAACCGCTACGATTCGACTGCGACCTTCCTCTGCCAGCTTTCCAATTTCTCCCGTCGGGTCGAGCTTCAACACCTGATGGTAGGCAACGTCAGCCTCGTTCAGTTGCTCCGACTGCTCCAGAGCCATGCCCAGGTTGAGCCAAGCCTGCCGATCCGCCGGCAGGATTCTCACTGCATGCTGCAGATGTTCGATGGCTGCGGGGAGCTCACCGGCCCTTGCGAGGATCGCGCCGAGGTTCTTGCGGGCGTAGCCATCCGCCGGTGCCAGTTCCACCGCCTTGTGCAAGGATTCGGTCGCCGCGTCATCCCGCTGCATGCGGGCCTGCGCCACACCCAACGCCACCCAACCGGCGGCGTGTCCGGGGTGTTGTGCCAACAAGCTTTTTAGCAGCTCCAGCGACTCCTCAAGCTCGCCCTGCTCGCTGAGCGCCATGCCCAGGTTGAACAGCGCCTTGTCGTCGGACGGGTTCCGTTTCAGTGCCAATCGCAAGGAGGCCACACCCTTCTCCACATCGCCCCCCTTAAGGTAGTCCACCCCGCGCTCAGTAATGGACTTCCCTTCAGTCGAGTCTGTCCAGCGGATGATGATGCGATCCTCCGTGATCACCACCTCAGCCGCTCCACCCGTGCCTGCGAATTGCTCGGACAAATGTTCGCGAACTGCCTCACGGAAGGTGTCACCGGTGAGATCCCGCTCGAGAGGCGGCAACTGATTGCGGTCGAACTCCGCGAGCGACAAGTGGACTTCTTGGGGTGATTCGGACATCAGGCAAGTGTTATAGGGGTGAAAAATGAAAGGAGCCTGACAGGCCAAGTAGGTCGGCCCAGCGCTCGATCAGCAGAGGGTCCTCCGCCGGATCGTCCGGCACCTCGCTGAGCACGGCCAATAGCTTCGCCGCCAGTGTCCCGTATCCGAGGGCTTTGTAGGGAATGGCAAACCTCGCGTCGCCAAGCACGAGGCCCCACAACTCCGCGTATGCGGCATTCATAGCCGTGTTCGCATCGACCAGCGCTTTGGGAAACTGTTGACGGATCTCCGGGGCGAGCGCCCTCGCGTTTTCAGCAAGCTGCGACCGCACCGAATGTTCCTGCTGCTCCCGGAGTTCTGGCAGATGTTTCCAGATCCAGTCGTCCACGCGGGTGCTCACGGGATAGGTCCGCACCTGCTGGATGATGCTCGAAACCGTGGCCTGGGCAAAACCCGGAGAGAAGTCCGCGAGTCCCATCGCTTCGATTCCTCGTTGCTGCTCGTGCGAAACGGCCACCACCTCCCGGCGATCTTCAACCGGACAGGAATACAACCGCACCAAAAACCCCAACTGGCATGCGATCAGGTAGTCCACCGCGCGAGTGCCCGGACGGTAACTCAGGAAATGCGCCGGAGCGGGGCCACGTGCCGGGCTCACCGTCGCCATCACCTTTAGGTTCGCATCTTCTTTCACATGCACGGGCAGGCCGGAAAGCTCTTCGACTTTCCGAATCATTTGAAGCGTGGCGGGGTGCAGGGGCATGAGTGGCAGATAGGAATAAGCTCCGACCGAGAGAGGTCGCCGGGCCAGTAGATTGGCAGCGGACCCTTCCAGAGGCAAGCACTTGCAGCCAGATTGTCTGGCCAAAGGCTAAGCGCGGTCGTTAGTTTT
Source organism: Verrucomicrobiota bacterium (assembly GCA_041182265.1). Taxonomy (GTDB): domain Bacteria; phylum Verrucomicrobiota; class Verrucomicrobiia; order Verrucomicrobiales; family Akkermansiaceae; genus Luteolibacter. The sequence goes on from JBEGOB010000226.1 coordinate 22,921, forward strand.
CTCCTATGAAGCGCACACGGTGGCACCACACCCCTAAAGGACATGAACCGCTCCCCCGGCACGCCATAGCAACCCTGCTGACGCTCGACATGAAGATCATCCATCGCAGTTTCGATCCCTCCTCCAATTAAAGCCATGCCTCCTGATAAAGACGCCATCGTTGTGATGTTCAGCAAGGAGCAGGTGCGGCAGCGCAAGCTCGCCCACTTCCTTAAGAACTTCGGCACGGACGCGCTACCGCAAGGGCCGGAGCTGGCGTCGATGATGGACAGCTTCCAGTTCCTCGTGGACGGCTGGAACGACGATCCAAACGAACTTTATGCCATTCCGGAGATCCGGAAGTTTTACCAACACTTTCACCAGGTCTGGCCTTACTGGTTTTTCTTCTGCGACCTCCACACCGAGACACTCCAGATGATGACCCTCTGCCTGCTGCCCAATCTGAAGGGATTCAAACGCCTCGGCGAACCCAACGCCGCCGTGGAATACGACCCGATGGACCTGCTCAACTTCATCATCAAGAACTTCGGCCCGCTCAACTCGATGATGGACCGGGCTGAAATGAGCGAAATGGACATCTACAACCGCACACGGGACATCTTCCTTTATTTCAAGCTGCCCTACGACGCTCCGCCGCCGGATGAAGAGTGACCGGCACGCTGGCGGCTGCGGGGTGTTTTTTTGGAATCAGGCGAATCGTGAGTGGTCATGGAGGGCGATCGCCCGGGCGGGTTTGATTTATTTTTAACTTTTTTGAACCTACCCCCGTATTTGTCCCACCCCCTGTGATTGAATGGGGGTCGATTGCCGCTCAAAATGATCCGTTCCACCCCCCCATTTCCCTCTTCCCGTCCCGATCTGTCGGGGGCTCTAGAGTGCCGCAGCCTCTCCAGACTTGGAGAAAACCCAGCGGCTTGGCCCGGGATGGATGGCCACTCGCTCAGGGAGGCGCTCTCACTCAAACTGCTTGCATACGGGACGACGCAGGACCGTCGCCGAATTCCCGGCCTGTTGGCGCTCTATCACTATCTGATGGAAAGAGTTCCCGTTTCTGGCAGAATGGAAATGCTTACGGAATTCAGCGACCTCATTCAAAAGCACCCCGGCCTTGGCCATCTGGGTTTGCAAATCTTCCTCGCCGCCGATTCGGACCCCAGGATTCGTGCCGCAGCGGCGCGGCATTTCGAAAATAGCGATAAAGTCCAACAATCCGGCGATTCGGCTTGAGTCAGCGCTCATTTATCTCCCTTTTCTAATCGCTACCCCGATTTTCTCCATGGGCTTTTATTATCGCAAATCCGTCAACTTCGGCCCCTTCAGGGTTAACCTCAGCAAGGGCGGCATTGGGGCTTCTGTTGGTGGTCGAGGTTTTCGCACCGGCGTCACCCCCAAAGGCAGGCGGCATACGACGTTTAGCCTTCCGGGCACGGGCATCGGCTACCGGAAAAGCTCTGGCTGCCTAGTGATCCTCGCCGCCATCCCGTCCTCCGTTCTCTTCACCCATTGGCTTCTCAATTCCCTCGCATGAACCTTTCTTGGAAACGCACCCTCCGCACTCCCACGTCGGAGCGCTTTCTCGCACAGATCGACGGTCGTGACGCCGCTGCTGTCGATCTCCACTACCTCGCAAACGGCAGCGTCTCCGGAACCGTCATCCTCCTCAAGGACGCTGGCATCTCGGATTCAGACATCGAGTCGCTACT
>JBEGOB010000227.1:0-6334 GCA_041182265.1 Verrucomicrobiota bacterium
GCTTCAACCCGGGGGACGATCTGCCGTCCTACTGCCGGGCCACCGCCCGAGCGTCCAAGATGCAGACTGGAAAACCTCACCGCCCGTGGCCTCCGAAGGCACTGGTCGAAGACATGCTCGCCTCCGGCCTAGTCGCCACCGGTGAGCGCCATCCGCAATGGGGAAACTCCAACGACTGAAACGGCCATGGCATACCGCATCATGCAACCACGCTTCCCGCTTGGGCAGACCGTGGCGACACCCGGAGCAATGGCGTTGGGCATCGACCTGGCGTCCTACATGCACCGCCACCACTGCGGCGACTGGGGCGACCTTTGCGACGAGGACAAGCAATCGAACGAGGATGCTTTGATCCACGGCGACCGCATCCTGAGCTGCTACCAGGTCGGCGGCGGGAATCGGATCTACATCATCACGGAGGCTGATCGCCAATCATCGTGTGTGATGCTCCCGGAGGAGTATTGATCCACGCGACAATCCGTTCGATGAAATCCACTTCGAGCTGGTAAGCCGTCAGCCGGATCACCGTCCAGCCCGCAAGCACGGCTTCGAGATACTTCTCGGCGTCCTTCGCGTAGCCACCTCCCCTGTTGTGTCGGCCACCGCCGGGGATGAAGATTCCGCCTTCGATTTCGATGAGAGTTCGGCTTCCCATGTGTGCGAAGTCGGCGCGCCACCGACGGGAAGTCTGGAACCTCACTTCCCGCTCCAGAGGCGGACCTTGCGCCACCCTCCAGAGCAGCAGAAACCTAGATTCTAAGCGGGTTGCAACCATTTCCCTAGCACCCGGAGTCAACGCCAAAAGGCTCCGTTATGTGGGAAGTGACGATGGCACATTTCACGGGAATTGGACGAGGGTCGCGACATCCCAGCCATGACGCGGGTCCGTAAAAGATTCCTTTACGCATAAAGAGGCATACTGACGCATCGTGTGGTCTGGTGGAGCACGATTGACGGGAAATGATTCATTTTCAGGCATTCCGTTAGACATTCGACCCATTCATTTCTCGCCCCAGTTCTCACAGATGTTTGCATCAACTTCGATAGGCACCTCGGGATACAATTTCGCCATCGCCTCTACCATCGCCTCCGAAACGATGATCCGGCATTCCTCCGCCAAGTTGTCTGGGCATTCGACGATCAGCTCATCGTGAACGGTAGAAATGATCCGGGCTGTCTGTGGGAGTCTTTGGGAAACGAGAATGATCGCCCGCTTCATTCCGTCGGCGGTTCCGCCTTGAACCGGAGTGTTGACCAGAGCGGTGAAACGCTCCCAAGAGCTTGCGGATTCGGGAACTAATCGGCGGCGACCCATGCGTGTTCTAACTTCAGTGACACCCCTTTCGGCACGGTTGTGACTTTCGCCATGCCACTGGCGCAGGCAGGTGTAGGTGCGGAAGAATGCGGCACGGATCGCGCGCGACTGGTCTTCCTCCAAACGGACTCCATATGCGGCAGCAGCGTAACGAACCAGTCCTTGGGCCGTCTGGCCATAGAGCAGTCCAAAATTGACCGCTTTCGCCAATTGACGGTCCTCTTTCGTCACATCGCATTCCGCTTTGCCCAGCACATTTGCGGCGGTCAGACGGTGAAGGTCGGCACCGGACTTGTAGGCTTCGATCATCTTGGTCTCGCCCGCGACAGCCGCAGCGGCACGCAATTCAACCTGCGAGTAGTCAGCAACGATCAGCTTACAACCTTGCCTTGGCGTGAATGCCTCGCGCAATTCGCCGCGCGCGATGTTCTGCAGGCTTGGATCCTTGGAGGAGAAGCGCCCCGTTACAGTGCCGGTAGGTTCGAAACGCGCATGGATGCACCCATCAGGACCGATGTGATCCCGCAGTGCTTCTGCCTGTTGTAGCCGTTTGATAGCCTCGCGATGAGCGAGCAACAACGGTATCGTGACGCCTTCATCACAACACTTCAGTTCCTCTTCGCGGGTGGATTTCAAATCCAGACCCGTAGCACGAAGAGCTGCCAGAAGTTTCACCGGACTTGCCAGGTTGAGGTCAGGGGCACCGAGGACAGCGCGGAGTTCACCGGCGATGCGGTTGGCCACCAGGGTTTGTTCTGCTGCGATCCGTGTTAGCTTGTCGCGATCCACTGATACCCCAGACTCCTCCATATCAATGATGTATGGCAGCAACTCTTTTTCAAGATGCCACACATCATCGAGTCCTGCGATTTCCAACTTGTGTTCGACCACTCCGGCGAGGTCGTGGAGATAGGCCGCATCGCGGGCGGCGTAGGCGATTTGATCGGCCGTTAGCAACATGGCCCCCCAGTTCGAAAGACTGTGATCCTTACCAGGTTCCACACCGAGATAACGCTTGAGGCAGTGGTCGAGGTTGTTGCCAGGTTTGGTCCCTGCGACGAGCAGGCGTGAGGCAGTCAGGGTGCAGATGACCTTCCGGGAATTGATTCCCGATTTCACCCTGAGCCAAAGTAGATCAAACTTGGCGTTGTGGGCAATGACCGTGCTGCTTTCCAGTAGGGGCTTGAGCGGGCCGAGATCATAACCAAGGGCGCGGAGGTCAACGGACCAGATGGTGCCGCCATGACGGCCGAGGGTGAGCAGGCGGATTTCGCCCCTCCACGGGTCGAGCCCGTCGCCCTTGCGAGCTCCGTATGTTTCGATGTCCAGGGCGATGCGGGAAGCTCCGGCCAGGTCGAGAGCTACACGGTCGAGATCAGCGCGGCTCGTGCACAGGATGTGGGGAGCGTCATGTGAAGGTGAGGAAGGATGGGAAGGTGCGTCTGCTGCTTTTATATACCCCTCTTTTATAAGATTAGACTCTACCATGCCTTTTAAAACAGATTGAACCTCTGGCACAACATCAACCTTCCCAACCTTCTCCACCTTCCCGAAAAACGAGTCGAGATCGACGGTTTCTGGCGAAGAAGGCTGCGTGAACATGACCGTCTGGCGCTGGCCCTTCCCGTGGTCGTCGACAAGAAGCTGGATGCCGCCGAGATGACGACCACGAAATTGGCGGATGGCCTTGCCTACGCGGGTCCGTGCCTCTCGCGAGGAGAGTGAATCACAGCCGCTGGCGAAGAACCCGATGTCGTCGTTGTCAGCGACATCGAGCAGATCGAAAAGCCGGGCCTTGGTGATCCACTCGTCCGGATGATTCTCATAGCCGATCTGATAGATCGCGCGCATCGCCCGTTCCAATCGGTCACCACCGATTTCCTGCTCGCTCCCATGTGGCAGGCATGGGTCGCCCAGGCCACAACAGGTCATGATACCACCGACCACCCGCGCCCACTCGGGGAATGAGTTGAACGGCGTTTTGCCAGACGGACACCCTTGGGCAATCCAATGTTGAACGAGAGCGGCAAGGGCACCCAGAATCCGAGAACGGTTTTCGGTCACCCAGGCGTGGAGGTCAGGCTTTCTGAAACTGCGGCCATTCGGATTCTCCTCGTAAAACTCCAGCTCGATCCTGCGGGTGCGTGGCTCGACGTCCTCGCGGAAAGTCAGTCCGACGTTGGCCGAGATACTGAATTCGATTTCGTTGGGCATTACGAGGTCCGCCTTGGCTTCGGTGCTGCCGAGATTGCGGGCGGCGAAGGTTTTTGAGGTGATGGCACCGATGAGATGCTGATCCTGAATGTGCCCTTGGCAGTTGGCGAAGTGCATGCTGCGCCGACCCGACATGAGTGCGGCGGTGAGTCGCTTGCGGGTTTCTTCACTATCACGATCGATAGGGGCATCCTCACAGCTACGCCCCTCGTGGGTGAGTTGGCAGACCGCTGCCAAGTAGTCTTTGCCGGCCCGCGGACGGTTCGCGCAATAGTGCCAGAATGGCATGCGTGCGTCCCATCCCATGAGGCCACGGCAGTAAGGGGTGATGATCCGCGCCAATGCGTGCGTGACGCTTTGCGTATTTTTCCAACAGAACTCGGCGTGCAACTCACGGAGAAGCTTGAGGGCTTCGTCCAAACCCATCGGCACGGGTCGGGGTGCGTCCTCCGGACAGTAGGAGCGGAACCGAGCATCGTAGCCGTGTTTCGGAAACACGATTTCACCGCCGTAGGCAATCGGTAGAGAAATATCCAAAATTCGGATGATTTCAGGCAGTTGTTCCCGGAATTGGGGTGAGGCGAGCAGTTTACCAGCGCACTCGCGGGACATACTCATCGGAATGAATTCCATCTGCTTCTCCCCTTCCACCTCCACTTCCTTGAGGCCGCCCGTCTCAACGAATACCTCCAGAGCAGTGACGGCTTCCACCGGCTGGATCGGCAAGAATCCAAGCGTGGTGATTTTTTCCGAGACCGTACGCATCGCTACGGTGCAGACCGAGTTCCCCTTGCGGAACCAGACTTGTCGCGGGGCGAGATGGGAACCCACCTCGGCAGCGAAAACGGAGTCAGGCCGGCCCGCGCCTGGCAGGAGCACCCTCGGGCGGCCATCCATGGTTTGATGGCCATCGGTCCACTGGCGCTCACGCGAGCAATGAGAGGAAATCAGGCCGGGTTTGGTATGTTCAATCCATTGGAGTAGGTCTTTGATTTCACGACCGGCGCAATGGGCGTGCAGGCACTTGAAGGCCGGCATCCGCTCGGGTGGGTTGAAGACAACGGTGCCTCCATCGGGTGAATGCCCGCCACCATCGCTGTGATCCGCACGCCATGGGCAGAGAATCGAGAACTTAGATGCGTCGGGATCCATGCATTCGCCAAGGATTTCGAGATCGCCGAGCACCGCCGGCAAATCGAGTGTGCGGAGATCTTCAGGCCACTGGAACTTCCAGCTCTGGTCTTTCTTTTTACCCGGCTTCTTGTCCTCAGAGCCGAACCCGAACCAGGCGCGGAGGTCGGACCAACTGACCAGCGGGATTTCACCGGTCACTTCCCAATGGTATTTGTGTCCCGTGACATGGACCGACGGAGAGAGCACGAGTGGTAGGCCTGGAATGAACAACTCGGCGGTAACTTGGTCGTTGATCTGGTGGGTCAGCGCCGATTTCGCCATCTGGATGGAAATCGGCAGGTCGCGGCAACGGAACACCAGGTGGACGCCGCCACCGGTGCGCTCGCGAGGAACAGCGGCCAATGATGACACGCCGGATAGCCATTTCATCACGGATGCACCGTTGTCCGGCTTGGAGTCGAGATCGACGTGGACGAAGTCTCCACGGATCAAGCCGCCGACATTGCGGCCCTTTTTGCCGCCAAAGTGGAGGGCTAGAAACTCAGGCGTGGTTTCCTCAAGCGTGTGTTGCTTGAAATTCTTGATGGCAGGGCGCTTGCCCCGCTCCTTGCCCCGTCCTTGATTCGGACCATACATGGGGAGGATGGCCCAGCCGAGTTTCTCGACATAGTATTGCGCGGCCTCGTAGCGACTCAGCTTGTTGAAATCTGGGGGAATGGCGGGTCCTATCGATCCACCAAGGTTTTTAGAGCTGTCGATGTTCACGCCAATTCCTTTCCGCTTGCAGTTCCAAAGGTGAGGGCGTCCAAAGCGGCATCAAGGTCGCGCTGGCGGTAGCGAATGGCGCGGCCGATGCGGATGAACGGTATCAGACCCTGCATGCGCCAGGCATAAAGTTGCCGGTTGCGGATGCGGAGATATTCGCAGGCTTCGAAGTCCGTGAGCAGCTGCTCACGACAAGACATGGTGGTGGATTGCGAGGACATGCCCGTTTCGCCGTGTCAACCAGCACTCCTCGCCGGAAAACAAATTTCATTGCGACATGAGATTTGGCGACGGGGAAAATCCGTGATCGCTCACGGCTGTGCACGGGACCCGCATGCGAGCGGCAAAAGTGTGAGCGGTCACACCTTTGTGTAGTCGTACACACCTTTTGGGATTTGTTCTGCCGGTAGAACAATCTTTGACAGGATGGATTTCATGGCCGGCCAGAAAGTTCATTGCGTAATGAACTTTCGTTCCGGGGCCAAAGTTCTCGCGGCGATGGGTCAGGGAGAAATGCGTGGCATTTGTCCTGCCGTCAGGACAAACACTGGTTGAATCTCGTTCCGGAACGACAATTGGTGCCCACTGGCGATCTCGGTTCCCGTGCCGCCAAATCTCCTGTCGTCAGAAGATTTCCGGTAATTCCTGTTGGCCAAAAACCCGCCTTCAGGCCGCCCAATCATGTGCTGTAAAATGAAAAAATGGCCGAAATTCGTCTTTTATTGCATACGTTAGCACAGGGCCAGCGACATGGCTCTAAGGCTTTGGCCGATCAAAACAAGAGGCGCCCCGGCTTGTCTCCAGTGCGGCGGTTGGCAAGGTCTGGATCTCCTTACGTAAGGAGATTGTCATCTCGGCATGACAAATCTTGAGATTCGGCATGCTGAATTGACCGATTGTCTGCGC
>JBEGOB010000228.1:0-10234 GCA_041182265.1 Verrucomicrobiota bacterium
CCCGGCATCCGCGCGCGCCTTCCCCGCGGCACGCTCACGCGGGCACACACCCCGGACCGTTTTTGGCCCGGTCTTTGCGCCGGAAAATCGCAGGCTTATCCCAACTGCCAACCTTGCAAACCTCCAAGCCTACTTCACCCATCTCCCGACTCCCCTCGGCATGACTGATGTCCGCGTCGTCTCGGTCTGCACCATGAACGCCGATCTCGAAAAAATCACTCGCTCAAAATCGGCGTCGGGCGCTGAGAACGACCGTCGCCCGCCTAACATATTTTTCACCATCTTGGAAAGGGAGGTGGTCCAAAAATCTAGCTCACCTCAGGCCGTGTTTGAGAGATCTCCAACAGGCATTGCCTCATGAATCATTTCTCTCAAATGATGGTGCAGGCCATCCAAGCGAGGGTCTTCATCAATTACGCGATCTGCCAAAACACGAGCCTCCCTCAACAGCAATGTGTCACCTAGAAAATCCGCAAACCGCAGATCCGCGCTACCACTCTGTGCCGCACCCAGAACGTCTCCTGGCCCCCTAAGTTGTAAATCCGCTTCTGCGATTTCAAAACCATCTGACGTCCTCTCCAAAACCCTAAGTTTCTCCAAACCAAGCTCACTCTTTCCATCCGTAAGCAGGATACAATAGCCCTTGTGACCGCCACGACCGATCCGCCCGCGAAGTTGGTGAAGTTGTGAAAGTCCAAAACGTTCGGCATGATGGAGAATCATGACACTGGCATTCGGCACATCCACTCCGACCTCGATCACCGTCGTCGATACTAAAGCCGCCGTCTCTCCTTCCCGAAACCGACGCATGACCTCTTCCTTCTCTTCTGGACGTAGCTTCCCATGAATTAAATCTACCCGATATGACTTCAAACGCTTCTTCCACTTCTCAAATGCCTCCGTGGCAGACTCGATTTTCAAACGCTCACTCTCGTCAACAAGTGGATAGACCAGATAAGCCTGCCGCCCCTCTGCAAGCTGACTCTTCACAAACTTTGTCACATCCGTCTGCTTCGGTGAGACTCGCATCGCTGTTTTGATTCGCGCTCGCCCAGGCGGCTTTTCATCAAGGACCGACACGTCCAAATCCCCATAAATCGTCATAGTCAATGTGCGCGGAATAGGAGTCGCTGTCATCACCAAGACATCAGGCATCACCCCCTGACGGATCATCGACGCACGCTGCGCAACACCAAATTTATGCTGCTCATCGATCACAACCAAACCCAAGTCTTGAAATAACGAACGATCATACAGCAACGCATGCGTCCCGATCACAATCTGAGGCTGATCCGCAGCGCAATGATTTCCCTCATCACGATTTCCAGTTCTAAGCGAAACCCTAACACCCAATGGCTCCAACCACTTCAAAAATGTAAGGTAATGTTGCTCTGCGAGAATCTGAGTCGGTGCCATCAACGCCGCCTGACACCCGGAACCAATCGCAAGCAACATCGCGGCCATCGCAACAAAAGTTTTCCCAGAGCCAACATCGCCTTGCAGCAATCGGTTCATCGGACGCGTCGTCCTCATATCAGATAGAATTTCACGAATCGACCGCTTCTGAGCACCGGTTAGATCAAATGGAAGACTCTCGTAGAACCGATTCATCAATGAGGTCCGCATCCCCAACACTCGCCCCAAATGCTCAAAGTGACGCGCTCGCCTCCACACAACATTCAATTGAATCAAAAAAAACTCTTCCAACGCAAATCCACGCCGAGCCAACTCCGCAGCTTCCATCGACTTCGGGAAATGAACCTGATGATACGCCTCAGCTCGACACATCGCACCCGCATCAACGGGATGTTGAGCATTAAGCGTCAATGGATCCACTTGGTGGAGCACTAAATTAACACACTCTCTCAAACGACGTTGGGCGATCCCTGAAACATTCCGATAAATGGGAACAATCCGCTCCAGATGAATCGAAAACGGATCCTCCTCCTCCCCTAAAACTTCAAACTCCGGATGATCAATAATCAACCTTCCATTCACATCCTTCACTTTCCCATAGATGCTCACACGGTGCCCCGTCGCGAGTAACTTCTGAATGAATGGCATGTTGAACCACCGACACGTAATCTTTCCAGATCCAAAAACACCGCCAACACCATCCATGATCACGGCCTCATAAACATGACGACTTTCCCCAAAATACTTCAAACCCGCATCTAACACAACTCCACGAAGACAAACTGCGTCCGCCGAAGGAAACGCTGGAAATGCATCAAATCGCCGCCGATCTTCATATCGCTTCGGAAAATGATTCAATAAATCCCCCACCCTCAGAATTCCAAACGCAGCAAATGCACGCTCCTCGTTGGAGGAGAATATCGACAGCTTCGTAAGCTCGTCTTTCGCAGAGAACACCATGGATGATTCCTTGAATCCGCTTAATTCTGAGAAGAATCTGCCAAGTTCGAAAGATTTTGCAGATACTGGTAACTGTAAATCCCTGTCGAATGACCATCCGCCCAAAACGGCTGAATCGCATAACCACCGACGATATCAAATTTCTGAAGATCGAAGGCACGCTCACCATAACTCACATGTGGCCGATACACGCGCCCCATGGCATCAGGCTCGCCCTGACACGCCGCGCATGGACATGCGCGCCGCAACATAGGCAACTTCAAATAGACTTCAAATCCATCACGAAATGATAGAGCCAGCTCATCCCCGACCACAGTCGCATTGTCCAAAATAATTGTCATACCCGCAGCATGAGCCTATCCGAGTTCGCCGTCCACTCGATAGGCACGCCCCCCAAAAATTGCAGAACCAACTCTCACGTGAGTTGCGCCTTCCTCGATCGCAATCTCATAGTCTCCACTCATCCCCATGCTCAATGATGGCAATTTGACATCAAATCGCAACTCCAAGCGATCCCGCAGATCTCGAAGAGCCGCAAACCACCGCCGCGAGGCAGCCTTATTCACCTCCGCTGGAGGAATGCACATGAGTCCAACAAGATCCAGTTGCTTAAGGCCCAGCAAAGAATCCATTTCATTCCATAAATCCGACTCCAAAAATCCCCCTTTTGAGACTTCTCCCGCAAGGTTGACTTGTAAAAAAATCTGCGGAGTGACGGCAAGATCCTTGGCAACCTCATTCATGAAACTCGCAAGACGGAGAGAATCCACGCCATGAACCACCCTGAAATTTTGAAGAATTTTTCGAACCTTGTTCCTCTGAACTCTACCAATGAAGTGCCACTCAAGCTGACACGGAAGAACTTCAATTTTTGGTTCTGCCTCCTGAATACGGCTCTCACCGAATTGGAGCTGCCCCGCTTCATAAGCCTCGCGAATCGAATCCGCAGGAAAGGTCTTTGACACCGCGATCAGCGAAACCCCGCCCGAGGAACGTCCCGAACGCACACAAGCCGAATCAATCCGTGATTTGACCTGAAGAAGATGATTCGCAACACCACTCATCAACGGACTTTTGCGGCTTCTTTCAAAGCACCATCGAGTTTGGCCTTTTCTGTGAATTCGACCAAATCTCTCAAAACATACAAAGACTCGCGCTTGAGTGGATCAAGCCCCGTCGGCCATTTGGGAGTTTCATCCAAATCATCCGTCTCGTCCTTGGCCCTGCGCATGAACTCCGCATTCTCTTCTGAAGGATCATAAGGCCTGACTGCTCCACCACTCTCCAAGTCGTCCAAGGTTAACTTATAAAACTTTAGAGACTTCTTGTCCTCATCCACCATTTTCGCAAAACGGATCCGACGTTCGGCATTTCTCTCTTTTTGAAGCGCATCCGAGTCAGCCAACTCCTTCTCACGTTCCCCTTTATTCACGGAAAGACGATTGGCCTTAATCCGATCCTTGGCCTTCATCACATCCTCAATAACGTATGAAAAATCCTTGCTTACCTTGATTCGATTGTCACTCAACTCCTTTAAAGATGGAATGAACAAGGCCTGTGGGTCCAGCGGCTTATAGCCACTCGCCGGACGAATCCGATCATGCGGGAGTGGGTGATTTAAAAAAGCTTCGCCCATGTCCAATGCATCTGTGATACTTGGAATGACCAAGTTTGGAACCACCCCATCCATCTGAGTTGACGAGCCAGATGGACGGTAAAACTTTTGAATTGTGACTTTCAAGTGTCCCGCGCGACTTCTCGCCGCAAACAATGGCAACATCCGCCCAATGTCCATAGGCTGCTGTACCGTCCCCTTGCCAAACGTCGATGAATCACCAATCACAACAGCACGATTGAAATCCTGGAGCGCTCCCGCGAGAATCTCACTGGCTGACGCGCTGCTCTTATCCGTCATCACCAGCATTGGGCCGTCATAAATGGGTTTTCCACCGTCGGAATCCTTTACCTGCACCTGTCCTAAATTATTCTTAACTTGCACCACTGGACCCGTTTCCAAAAAGAACCCAGTCATGCGCCGGACCTCTTCCAGAGAGCCGCCTCCGTTGTTGCGTAAATCCAAAATCAATCCGTCAACCTTCTCATCGATCAAACGCCTGAGAATCTTTTCCACGTCCACCGAGCAGCGGATCTTACCCTCCTCAAAATCTGCATAAAAAGACGGCAAGGTGATCACTCCCAGTTTTCTTAATTTCTCGGAGCTGTCCTTCATCTCAATCACATCTCCACTCACCTGCTCATCCTTCATCTCAACTTTGCCACGCTGAATGACCACGATCTTGGTCTCGCCAGGCGCACCACCCGCAGGCTCAACTTTCAGCGCAACAGAAGTCCCCTCCTTACCCCGAATAAAGTCCACGACCTTGTCGATTTTCATAAACATGATATCGACCATATCCTCGGCTTTCCCTGTATTCAGAGGATTTACCGCCACAACGCGATCGTTCAACTTCAAAGTGCCCTCACGATCCGCTGGCCCGCCAACAACAATTCCCATGATCTTCGTCGCACCATCTTCTTCCCCCTGCAGCAGGGCTCCAATCCCAACGAGCTCATTTTTCATTCCATCCTTAAACCGATTCATTTCCCGGAAACTCATGTAATCCGTATGCGGATCATACGCACGTGCAACGGAGCTCAGAAAGTAGCTCGCAATCTCCTCAGAATCGACGTCCTTCACGCTATTCAGGAGGCGTTTGTAACGCAGAGAAACTTTCGCAGCAGGACTCTTATCGTCACTGCCCGGATCCTTTGGCCCCTGCTCTTTTGAAAGTCTCGCCAATGGTTCCCGCCGCAAGGTCTCTCCCCATACCGCTTCTTTGATTTGCAGAGCCCACAACTTTGCAGCCTCTTCATCATTTTTTGGCCAAGCAGCCTCCTTGCGGCTAATTGACACGAACTCCGGTGTCGAAAAATCAAAATCTGACTTCGCCAAAATCTCTTCCGCAAGCGCCACACGCTCCTCAACCCTCTTGTCGAACACTCGATAAATCTCCGTAGCAGCTTCCATACTCTCTCCATGAAGAAGACGGGTATGGAGCTCAGATCCATACTTTTGATTGAAACCATCCACGTCCTCCTGCGTGAAATACAAGCGCTGGAAATCCAGATCCTTCAAGTAGTCATCAAGAAAGCGCTGACTCAACTCCGAGTTGAAGGGCAGTTTCGCGAAATGACTGTTTTGCAACATGATGGCCATTTGCCTGCCGACCTCATTGAAATCAGCCTGCTGCGCCCCCACGGGAACCGAGACAGCAATCATTACAGCGGCACATACCGCCCTTCGGAAAGTCGAAAGAGTCATCATCATCACACGGAACTGTTGTTAAATTGTTTCAAGAACTTGCCACGGCTTTCTCCGATGTCGATTTTTTAAAAATCAGACCTGACTCATCACTTGGCGATTGGATTCAGTTTTAACCATCTCTCAAAATAAGCATCCTTCGCCGCATTCTCCATCGCCTCCAAATCACGATACAATCCGTTTATCGAAAGACTGGGAGACACTGGCTTACGACCTAAAGTAACCCTGAATGTCTCAAGACGCGCATCCCGCAACACCTGAAGCTCAATAGTTGTTCCAGGCTTAAATTCCAAAATCTTCTCCCGAAACTGTGGACTTGCAGCGGCACCATACCAAATCTGGCGATCCATCCCCACAATGAGGTCATTCACCCGAAGTCCCGCCTTCTCACCTGGAGAATCCATTTGAACCTGTAAAATACGGATCACCTGTCTCAACTTCGGATCGCCAGGAATGATTTTCTCCTCGTCACTCAGAGCAATCCCCACGAATCCCTCACCCTCTTTCAAATATTGATCCGTCACGAGAGACTTCAAAACCGACAAGCAGCGACTCCTCACCTCTGGGTCAGACGCGACCCTCGATTGCTTCAATAAATCAGCCATCACTCCGGATGGACGCGCCCGACTCCATGAAAGCAAACTAACCTGAGCGGCCTCGCGTTGACGAAAACTTGGAGATGCAAGCTGTTCGACGATTGACCGAGGCAGTTCACTCCCCAGCAAACTCATGCCGGGAGATACCACGAACCACAGAGTTAGTAGAATCTTCAGCATCTTTCACGAAGCGATCCGATCTTAAAGCCCTGACTTAGCGGTTCAAAATCGTCTTCTGAGGAATGTCGATGGTATCGTTACGTTGCAATGGAATCCTCATCAGTTCTGGATTCTTTAAATCATATTCCTTTTGCTTACCGTCCCGGAATAAGGTCACGCGCCTCATACTTCCGAAATCAGTTGGTCCACCGGCAGACTGGACCGCCTGCCACAAAGTGAGCCCCTTGACAAAAGCAACGGGACCAGGCTTCCGCACTTGACCACCAACGGTCACAATCTCCTCGGCAACATTCACGTTTTCACGAGTCGTGAGAATTTGAATGGTCGGATTCGTGTAGATTCCCGCATCTTTGTAGCGAGCTTGGAGATTCGCAGCTAACTCCTCGTTTCTCAAACCTGCCGCCCGAACCTGCCCAATAAAGGGCATGTTGATCAAGCCGGAATCTGACACCGGATAGGTGTTGTTGATCGTTGACTTGTCTTGGTCTGGAACGTTTGAAATCGTGATATTGATCGCCTTACCCGATTGAATTTGGGCGGAAATCGTCCCCAGCGCACAACACAGAGTCAGGATCCCACAAATAACATTCTTAAAGTTCATAATATTTTCAGTAAGGGTTAATACAACTCACTGTCATTTCCCCGAGCGGCAGCAACTGGCTTATTTGAAGCCTGTGCAACAACCGGACCGGTATTCGACTGAGATTCGGTTGGTGCATAATAGGTGTAATAGCTTGTGTAGTATTGATACTGACTATCGCTTCGGACGTCCACGTTATTAAGCACCACACCAATCACATTCCCGCCGACATTTTCAACAGCTTGTTTCACACGAAGCAGCATGTTTCTTGGGAGCTTACGGTGCTGCACCACAATCATCGTCAAGTCAACTTCACTTGCCAGCACTGAAGCGTCACTCACTCCAAGAATTGGCGGACTATCGACAAGCACCAAATCGAAACGCTGCTTAACGTCCTGAATGAGCTCAGACATGCGGCGAGAGTTAAGAATTCCAGCCGCATCAGCAGGAAGAATGCCCGATGGCATGAAATAGAGATTATCAACCGGAGTCTGGAGGATCACATCCTCAAGCATCAATTCGGTGGTGAGATAGTTGGTCAGACCCACCGAATTATTGATGTCAAAGAATGTGTGCAGACGCGGTCTCCGAAGGTCAGCATCAATCATCAGAGTGGTGTATCCCCCTTGCGCACAGATGTAGGCAAGGTTGACCAAAGTTGTCGATTTACCTTCGCCGGCGCCACCAGATACAACAGTAATGGCGTTATCCTCAGGATTCTTCCGGTTGAACTCGATGTTCGTTCGCAAAATTCGATAGGCCTCAGCATCCGGACTCATGCCGCTCTGCTTGTGCAGCACTCCGACATCCTTCGGAACAACTGCAAGCACTGGGACTTGCAAGTAGCGTTCCACGTCTTCAAGGCTCTTCACCGACGTATCAAGATATTCCAGGAAAAAGGCGATACCCACTCCGAAGATCAAACCAACAACGGCACCAAGAACTAGGTTCAGCGTGACATTTGGACTCACCGGGCTCTGCGAAATCTGAGGTTCCTCATGCACCACAATACTTTCGTCAGGCATCTTCCGCGTGATCGTTTCACCGATCTGTTTGAGCCTCATCGTCTGAAGGAGTTCTTGATCCGTTTCGAAATCACGCTTGGCATCAACGTAGTCTTGAGCATCAAGGCCCCGCTTAATTGCATCCTCACGAGTGTCGTCCTTCATGACTTCGACGCTCTTCAAGCGGTCCGATGCCATCGCAAGCTGCGCCTGCAGGGTTGCGCGCAAATTCACAACGCCTTCTTCGAGTTGGCGCTTCATGGCGCTGATTTCTTCGATCGCCGCCATCACAGTCGGGTGACGATCACCCAAACCATTGATCTTCAGATTATTCAGCTGTCGCGTTGCATCCAAATACTGCGGGTAAAGATTTCTGATGATATTATCAGGCAAATCGAGGCCGGATGCATAGACCATCAGTTGTTCACTGTCGTATTTGAGAAGACTGTTGATTTGGCTCTCGAGCTGCATCTTGTCCTGAAGAAGCTGATTGTAAGTTTGCAGAGCGTTCTTTGCACCTTGATCTTCATCAACTCCAGAGGTCCCGTAATAAGAATCTTGGCCCTTATAAATGATTCCCTTCGTCCTCACAATCGTCGCAAGGACGCGTCTGCGCTCTTCAACTTTATCTTCCTGATCTCTGACAGCTTTATTGAGCTCATAGAGTGCTTTATCCGCATCACGATCCTCGATTTCCGAGCGATAAGCCTTGTAGGCGCGGGCAACTTCCTCAGTCACGTTGCGGGCATCCTCGCGATCTGTATGACGCACACGAATTGAAATCAAATCCGTTCCCCGGATGTTCTGCGTGTTGACGATTCCTTTCAAAATCCGGATCGCAGTCTCCTTGTCGACGCCCCACTTGTTCACCAACTGGAGTTTCTCAACGACCTTGGCGAGTGAATTGCTACTTTTGATCTTCTCAAATTCAGTTCCGAAGAATTGCGGAGTCATTGCACCCGCACCCGAGGACTGTGCCAGCGCCGTGCCAAGGGGAGACATACCGAATGTTTTCGGCTTCACCTCGATCGTCGCGAGACTCTCGTATTTTTTTGGCATCACATACGTGATGACCGCTGCGGTCATGAACACAAGGAGCAGAGTCAACAGGATGATTCCGTAGCGATTCTTGATGACCTGCCAATAGTCGACCGCATGCAGGGCGGCCTCATTCGATTGTTGAGACGGGAGATTCATTGGTCTTAATCTTACAAATTTTCGATTAACTTCCAGAAAAAACTCCCGCAATGAAAACATTGCGGGAGTTTAAATCAGGCAAGCAATATTCGATTTAGGGCTAGTGATCTATGCACCACTGATCAGAATTTCGCGCTGACACCCACACTGATCCGGCTACGGTCGTAAGCTCTGCCTGGAGCGTCCGATGAGGAATCTGTGTAGTTGTAATAGCTATTCGCGGAAACCATTTCATTGATTTTGACCGAGACGCCGATGTAGGCGTTGACCATATCATCTTCCACATCTGAGATGCTGCCAGTGAAGGAAGTGCCAGACACAGAACGACCGCCTTGGAAAGAAGTGGGGATGTAATCCAAGCCACCCACCAGAGACAGCGTAGGAGACACTGCATAATCAGAAGAGACGCCGATACGGAGAGTTCTTCGGTCATCGAACTCAACCAAACCAATGTCTGAATCCGGGTGAGTCAAAACAGTGTCGTAAGCCTCAATTCCATAGCGGGTGAATGCACGGAACATAAAATCTTCAGTCACCTTGGCGTTGACCGCAAACTGGAGATAGGGGCTGCTTTCAGAAGCCCCTTGGTCCACCTCACGATACTGAAGACCCATTGCGAGGGTCCCGCTCAGCGTCGAGCTGTATCTTTTCTCGGTTCCAACCAAGAAGAAGTGGTTTTGGGAATCGGAGGCCGCACCACTTGCATCAAGTTGAGAAAACCGATACTCAGCCGTTAAAACGGTCTGAGGTGACAGTTGGTAACGAAACTGATTGTATAGCTCCCAGTTGAAACGGTCATTGTCCTCAGCATCCGAGTAAGTCGTATTCATCAACTTAAGGCCGGAATAGGTTCCAACGCGCTCCGTGAAGCGGTAGCCAACCGCATTGTCCGTGGACCAAGTGGTGTAAGCACCGAGAACACGCGAAGTCGCGTAACCATAGGAATAGGTTGGTTCCAATTCGTAAGCGAGGAAGCTGT
>JBEGOB010000229.1:0-19584 GCA_041182265.1 Verrucomicrobiota bacterium
CGACTCGGAAATCTTTTGATAGGAACGGCTGTCGCGAGCGAAAACCCGGCTTTGGTCTTGGATTCCTGACTCGGGAGCGGCCGGAGTGGTCGGTTTGAAAATTTCCTCAGGAAGGCCCTGAGCTTGGATGCCGAGGCACCATGCGCAAAGGATGATGGTGAATAGCTTAATGGGGGGATTCACAAGGGCGGGTTCTTAAGCTTCCTGTGGATGAAAGCAAGCGGCATTCCAAGTGCAGTGGGGGTGGCTCTCTATTCGCGGACGTGCGAGAAGTACACCGGCATGCAAAAATTTCAAAAAACCCTAGAAAATTTTAAATTTTCAAAAAATATCGGGTAATTTCGGGATTGAATCGCCCAGGATTTCCCGAGAAATTGCTGAGTGCCGAGGAGGATTGGCGAAATAAGTCTCTGAAATTCAGTGTTTTTAGGAAAGTATTATGCGGATTTAAATTAATATTGCCGTAAGTGCACTAATGTGTATTTTGGGGCACTGCGATTGCATTCGAGTCACCCGTGAGCACCACCGAACAGCGTTACAAGGGCTTCACGCCCTACAAGATGGACCCCAAGTTCCGGGTGTCCATCCCGACGCTTTGGCGGCCTGAGCCGGGTGCGGTTTTGTTCTTATTATTCTCGCGTGCGCACGAGATGCCGGTGGTGAAGGTGCTGAGCCAAGAAGCTTTTGACGAGCGGGTCAACACGGTCAAAGCGAGCGATCTGACACCTGCGAAAAAGTCCGCCTTGCTCGGCAGTCTCTCGATGTTGTGCCGTGAGGCGACGGTGAATGATCAAGGTAAGCTTCTGGTTCCCAAAGACTTGAGTGAAAAAGCTGAGATTTCAGGGGACTCCGAAGTTGTGCTGGCGGGACGCGGCATGCACTTCGAGGTCTGGAACAAAGCGAATTTCGAGCGCGCGCTCGAGATTGAGATGCAACAGGGCGATGAGGACGAGCTCGGCATCTTATAATCAGAAACCCGTCCCCATATTTTCCCAAGCAAAAGGCAGCAATGTTGGCTATTCCATCCATCTCGGCATCGGTGCCGATCCGCAAAAAAGCGGGTCGTCTCGCTTGTATGATGGCTGCTGGGGCACGATTTTTTTCTCATGGAGGTGAATTCGCCGGCTCGGGACAGCCAGCGGTTTCATGGGTCCAAACGGATGTCCGCACCGCTCCTGGCTGGTTGTCGGTGCGGCGTCCGCTGTTTTTCCTGGCTGGGCGTCAAGAATCTCTCGGGACAGAGCTTCGCGCGCTTTTTGAAACGATGGTCCGCGCTGCTTCCGGCTGGTTGTCAGCGCGGCCATTTCAAAATTTTCCATCAAAGCCAAGCGGCGCGCCTGGGACGGTGTGCGGCTTGGTGGGTTCACCGAACGTCCGTGCTGCTTCTGGCTGTTTGTCGGCAGGGCGTTCCGTGCATTTTAACACGGCAGCAGTGCATTTTTCGGAGTCAGCTGCGCCAGATGCGTATCACCTCCCGGTTTTTCCGGCGGAGGTTGGCGAATGGATGGCGGCCGCGCCGGATCGTTTCATCATCGACGGCACAATCGGCGGTGGCGGGCATAGTGAAATTTTCCTGAAGTCAGGTGCACGCGTTCTCGGTGTGGATCGTGATCCGGAAGCTTTGGCGCATGCGCGCGCCCGCTTGGCTGGGTTCGGAGACCGCTTTTCGACGTGGGAGGGAAATTTTTCTCAACTTCAGGACAGTCCTGCGATTCGTGGTGGGGCCCGTGCGGATGGATTGCTGATGGATCTTGGGGTGTCATCTCGCCAACTTGACTCGGCGGCTCGTGGATTTTCATTCATGCGTGAGGGGCCGCTCGACATGCGGATGGGGCCTTCCAGCCCGCGCACGGCAGCAGACTTGGTGAATTTCGGGTCGGAAGCGGAGATCGTGCGAATTTTGTTCGAGTTCGGCGAGGAGTCGAAGGCGCGCCGGATCGCTGCCGCCATCATCAAGCAGCGCTCGCAGCGCGCTTTCGAAACAACCTTGGATTTGGCGAACTGCATTGAGCGCACGATCGGTCGGCATGGAAGGACTCATCCGGCGACGAAGACGTTTCAGGCAATCCGCATGGCGGTGAATGAAGAGCTTGAGTCGTTGGCCACCGCGCTGGCCGCCGCGCCGAAGATTCTCAAACCGGGAGGGCTGTTGCTCATCATCACATTCCACAGTCTGGAAGATCGGATGGTGAAGCGCTTCCTTAAACACCGCTCTACGGCATTTCTTGATGAGCCGGGCTGGCCGGAACCGCGGCCGAATCCTGATCACCAATTCCGGCTACTCGTCCGGAAATCCATCGCCCCAACGCCCGAGGAAATCTCCCTGAACCCGCGAGCCCGCAGTGCCAAACTGCGGGTTGCCCAACTTTTAGACACTGAGCCATGAACCGCCGCCGTAACGAAACTCGGACACCCGCTTCTGCCTTCATCGCGCTTTTTCTTGCTGCCGTGATCGCGGCAAGTGGCGGTGTCTTGCATGCGTTTTATAAAAACCGGCAAATTCAGATTTCCCGGGAAATCGACGCGATTGATCGCCGCGTCGAGCAGTATGCCTTGGACGTCCGCAACACGGAGATGCGCATGGATCTTCTTTTGAATCGTTTTGTCATTAGTAAGCAAATCGAGGAGGGCGGCTCGCTGTTGCGGCCTATTCCCGTGAGCGCGATTGAACAAGTGGATCCTGCCATCACAACTCGTCACAGCGTCGCATCCGCCCAACCGTAGTCCTTGAATAAATCGTTCCAAAATCGCTGCATTGCCCTTTGCACAATTCTTGTGATCGGGCTGAGCGTGCTGTCATTTCGCTTGGTGAAAATTCAGTTGGTGGACCGTCAGCGTTATGCGGAAAGTTCGCGCAAGACCTATCACCGCACGGAGAAGTTGCCAGCCATTCGCGGTATGATTGTGGACCGTCAGGAGGAACCGATGGCAAGAAGCATTCCTGTGGCCACGGTTTTCGTGGATAAAAACCATCTGAATGACCCGAAGCTCGCCAGCTACGGTCTAGCCTATCAGCAAGCGACACGCGAACCGGGTTGGGAGCAGTTGAGCGCCACGGAGCGCCGTCGTAGAATCCATGGCTTGCGCGGTGAGATCCTTGAATTGGAAACGAAGGACGTCATCGTGCAAAGGCATCTTGAGTATGCCGTCGGTATTCTTGCTAGGCCACTCGGCATGCGGCGCGAGGAACTGCGTGAAAAAATTGAAAAGAGCCGCGGCAAGTGGGTCGCCATCGCAAAGGAATTGCCGGAAGACGTGGCAGATCAACTGCGCGAAGCCATCAGCACGTATCACATTCACGGCTTCGAATTTGAAAATTCAATCAAGCGTTGGTATACCGCTCCCAATCTAGCAACGCATCTTACAGGATTCACGGGTGAGGTGGAAGTGACCGATGAAGACGGTAAAGCGAGCACACGCGTGCTTGGGCGTTTTGGCGTAGAGTCGGCGATGGAAGAATTTCTCGCCGGTCGCGACGGTTGGCGGAAACACCGCCGTGACGCGCGTGGACTTTTGGTTCCGGGCGATGCTGGTAGCCTCATGCCGCCGCGCTCCGGTCTGAATGTGCAGCTCACGCTCGACATGGGCATCCAAGCCATCGTGGAAGAAGAGCTGGACGCTGGACTGCAAGAGTTTGAATCGGTTCGCGGTGCGGTGGTCTTGATGGACCCGAAAACGGGTGAGGTTTTGGCGATGGCAAGCCGCCCGCATTTCGATCTGAACCACAAGCAGAACCTTGCGGAAAATGGATATAACTATGCCATCCAAGCCATTTATGAGCCGGGTTCCACGATCAAGGTTGTGGCGGTGTCCGGAGCTTTGAATGAAGGTCTAATCACGCCGCAGACTTCCGTATTTTGTCACAATGGATACTTCCGCACGGGCGCGGTGGTTGTGAAAGACTCTCATCCGGCAGGCACGCTGAGCACGGAAGGTGTGATTCAAAAATCCAACAACATCGGCACTTTTTCCATCGCCCGGCAACTTGGGTCCAAGCGGTTTTACGATTACCTGCACAAATATGGTTTTGGCCGGAAAACAGGAATTTTGCTCAGCGGTGAAAGTGCTGGGACTGCGCGAAACACGGGAAATGAAGTGGATTTCTCACGCGCTTGCTTCGGCTATGCGACCAGCGTCACCCCGCTGCAACTCGCTTGCGCCTACTCAGTGCTCGCTGGAGATGGCAAGCTGCGCAAACCGCATATCATCAAGTCTCTCGTCGCTAACGACGGGACGGTGGTGGAGAATTACCCTCCGGAAGTCGTCGCGGAGGTCTTGAAGCCGAAGACCTTGGTCCAAATGCGCGCGGCCATGGAAAAAGTCGTCGAAATTGGCGGCACCGCGACGAAAGCCGCAGTTCCCGGCTTCCGCGTGGCAGGCAAAACTGGAACCTGCAACAAGCACAATCCCAAAGGTGGATATTTCAAAGACAGCTACATCGTCTCCTTCGCTGGAATGATGCCAGCACAAGATCCAGCCTTCGTTTGCATCGTCGTCATCGACGATCCGAAGACGAAAAAAGTCAATGTTTACGGAGGCTCCATCGCCGGTCCCGTTTTCAGCAAAATCGCCACTCGGGTTGCTTCACGCATGAATTTACAACCGACTGAACCCGTCCCAACTCCGCTTGCCAACGCCACACGATGATTCTCCGCGATTTAGTTTCTAACCTTTCACGAGTTACGGTCGCAGGATCGCTCGATCCCGATATTCAAGCCGTTACCGCCTCGTCGCGTGAAGTTGCGCCAGGCATGATATTTGCAGCGATTCGGGGGACGACGCTGGACGGCCACCGCTTCATTCATGATGCGCTTGCGGCGGGAGCCAGTGCGATTCTATCGGAGTCCGCGCCTCCAGCGGATTACACGGCGCCAGCCACTTGGCTGCATGTGCCGGACAGCCGTGCGGCGCTAGCCAGCTTGGCCTCCGCCTTGCACGGGCATCCTTGGAAGGATCTTAAAGTCGCCGGTGTGACCGGGACCAACGGCAAAACCACCACCACTTATCTGCTTCATCATGTGATGAAAACGGTGTGGCATCGCGCGGGTCTGTTAGGCACGGTGCTGGTGGATGACGGCGAGTTGGTCGAGCCAGCACGACACACGACTCCCGGCTCGATTGAGCTTTCCAGCATCCTCTTGAGAATGCGGGAAAACGGCTGTCGCGGTGCGGCGCTGGAAGTTTCCTCACATGGGATTCACCAAAAGCGGGTGGCGGCGATCGGGTTCGACGCCTGTGTTTTCACCAACCTCACCCAAGATCATCTCGACTATCACGGGAGCATTGAGTCATACTATCAGGCCAAGGCTGAGTGGTTTCATGCTTTGGCGATGGACCCGCATGGCAAGAAGCCGGTTGCGGTCATCAACATAGACAATGCGTATGGCAAAGATCTTGCGGATTCCTTGCAGGGGAAATTACCAATCATTCGTTTTGGTTTCGGGGTGCACTGTGATTTTAGAGCCAACAACTTTCAGCAAAGTGCGCGTGGGATGGAATTTCAGCTCTCAGCCAAGGGGAAAACCTACTTGGTGCGTGCGCCATTGATTGGTCGCTTCAATGTTTACAACTTGCTGGCAGCGATTGCGGCGGCGAGCGCTTGTGGGATCCGTCCGCGTGACTCGGTGGCGGCTCTTGCCGAGGCTCCTCAGGTTCCAGGGCGCATGGAAAACATCGGTAATGCAGGTGGCGCGACTGTTTTTGTGGACTACGCACATACGCCGGATGCCTTGGAAAACGCATGTCGCACGCTTCGCGAGTTGAGCCCACGCCGCCTCATCACTGTCTTTGGTTGTGGTGGTGACCGCGACAAAGGGAAGCGTCCGCTCATGGCGGCCGCGGCTGCAAATCACAGCGAAGCCTGCATCATCACTTCGGATAACCCGCGCTCGGAAGACCCGCTTGCCATCATCCGGGATGTGGAGAAGGGCCTCGGTGGCAAGGCGCACCGCAGCATTCCGGATCGGGCGGAAGCGATTGCTTTCGCGGTGAAAAATTCTCTCTCAGGTGACATCATTCTCATCGCAGGCAAGGGGCACGAGACCACCCAGCAGTTTGCCGATGAGACGATCCCCTTCGACGATCGCAAGCATGCGAGCAAGGCTTTGAGAGATAGGGCACAGGAAATCGCAGACATGAGATGAAGCCGCTCACCGCCCAACAAATTGCGGAGATCCTCGGCACGACAGTCGCCGCAGGGTCGGCGGATGCGCTCGTTTCCGGCGGTGTCTCCACGGACACGCGCAAGCTGCCGCGCGGTGCCGCATTCTTTGCGCTGCGCGGTGAAAACTTCAATGGAGATGCCTTCGCAAGCCAAGCGCTTGCGGCGGGTGCGGCGCTTGTGGTTGTGCAAAGTTGGGAGGGTGAGGTCGCACCGGACGCAGCGGTCATCGTCGTGGCTGATCCCTTGTTAGCCCTTCAGCGGCTTGCGCATTGGTGGCGGTCGCAACTCGATATTCCGGTGGTGGGAATCACTGGGTCTAACGGGAAAACAAGCACCAAGGATTTCACCGCTGCGGTTCTTTCCAAGCGTTTCAAGGTTTCCGCCACGGTGGGAAATTTGAACAACCACATCGGCGTGCCGCTCAGTGTTTTAGCGACGACAAGTGAGCACACGGCTGCGGTCTGGGAGATGGGGATGAATCATTCTGGCGAGCTTGCGCCGTTGTGTGAGATCGCCCGGCCGAAGTTTGGAATCATCACGAACATCGGCACGGCGCATATCGAGTTTTTAGGTTCGCGCGAGGCGATTGCGGATGAAAAAGGCACGCTGGCCCGCGCTTTGCCGGCGGATGGTGTTTTGTTGCTGCCCGTGACTTGTGATTTTTACAATTATTTACGCCAGCGGACGCGCGCCACGATTTTGGCCGTCGGCAATGGACGTGGATCCGTGCGTGCGGAAAATCTGAGTTTCACTGCGGATGGCACCGCGTTCACGCTGGTCATCGAGGGTGGCGGCTCGGCCGAAGTTTCGCTTGCGGTGAGTGGCAGGCACATGGTGACGAATGCCTTGTTAGCTGCTGGGGTCGCTTGGAAGTTGGGTATTCCGCTTGGAGAAATCGCCGATGCGCTAACGCATGCTAAACTCACGGGTGGGCGCTTGGGGCGCTATGATTGCAAGGGGGTGACGATCCTCGACGACACTTACAATGCGAACCCGGAGTCGATGGCGGCGGCGATTGAAACCTTAGCGGAAACGCCACTTGGTGAAGGTGCGCGCCGCATCATCGTTCTGGGGCGGATGGGCGAGCTCGGGCCGCATGCGCCGGAAGCACACAGGCGCGTCGGCGCGCTGGCCGCGCAGCATCGGCTCATGGTATTGGCCGTGGGCGAGGGGGCTGAGGGGATTGCAGCGGGTGCTGGGGGAGCTCCCTATTTTTTGGACCAAGCAGAAGCCGCAGAGTGGCTGAAACGCGAGGTGAAACCCGGCGACGTCGTCCTTTTCAAGGGGAGTCGTAGCGCCACTGTCGAACGCGTCATGCACGCAGCTTTCCCGAAAAACTGATGCTTCCTGCTCTTTATGATTTTTGGTTTCAGGCCTTCGAAGCTGAGCTTGCCTCGGGGACGAAGGGCTGGGCGCATACTTTTTCGTTTTTGAACCTTTTCCAATACATCACCTTCCGTGCGGCGGCGGCTGGTTTGTTGGCGTTCATTCTATCCATTATTTTTGGGCCGCGGGTGATCCGGCGTTTGATTTCGCTCAAAGTCGGCCAGCCGATCCGCACGGCGGCGGAGGTGCATCGCCTGGCGGAGCTTCACGGCGGGAAAGTCGGCACGCCAACGATGGGCGGCGTGCTCATCATCGGTGCGGTTCTGGTCTCGACTCTGATTTGTGCCCGTCCTTTGAATCCGTTCATCGCAGTTTGTGCCTGCACGATGGCGGCTTGCGGATTGTTAGGATTTTGCGATGATTTTAAGAAAGTTAGGGAGAAAAAGTCAGACGGCATCAGCAGTCGCAAGAAGTTGGGTTGGCAAATTGTGATCGCGCTGGTTGCCGCGTGTTTTCTGTATTTTAAGAAGGAGATTTCCGGGTTTGGCGCGACACCGCAGCAGCTTGCGGATGGCTTGGCGGGCTATCGTCTGGGAGAGAATCCGATTGGCATCGGTGCGATCACCTTTCCCTTGTTCAAAGTGCAGTTGATTGATCTTCACTGGATGATCATTCCGTTTTTTGCGTTGGTCATCGTTGGATGTTCCAATGCGGTGAATTTGACGGATGGATTGGATGGATTGGCGATAGGGACGACGATCAGTGTCGCGCTGTCGTATGCGGTCATTGCGTATTTGGCGGGTCATTGGTACATGTCCACGGAGTATTTGGTGATTCCTCACAACCGTTACATTGGCGAGTTGGCGATTTTTCTGATGGCCTTGGTTGGCGCGGGGTTTGGGTTTTTGTGGTTCAATTGTCATCCGGCCAAAGTTTTCATGGGAGACACCGGTTCGCTGGCGATCGGCGGTGCGCTTGGCACTGCGGCGATTTGTGCGAAGCAAGAACTGCTGCTGGTCATCATTGGTGGAGTTTTTGTGATGGAGGCGGCCTCCGTGATTTTGCAGGTGGGTAGCTTCAAGTTGCGGAAAAAGCGGATTTTCAAAATGTCGCCGATTCACCATCATTTCGAGTTGTTGGGTTGGCATGAAAACCAAGTGATCATTCGATTTTGGATCATCTCGATCATGCTGGCCTTGTTTGGCTTGGCGCTTCTAAAAATTGCCTAACAAATCCATGTCATTCAGCGGAAAAAAGATTGTGATCCTCGGTGTCGGGCGCAGTGGGCGTGCGGCGGCGGCACTTGCGTTGCGCGAGGGGGCTGAGGTTTCCGCATGGGATTTGGCGGGGCCTGAGGCATTTTCCGGACTGGCCGAGGCGGTTGAAATTCACCCGCATGCGACGGCGGAGGAGGGGATGCGGGTCAGGTCGGATTTGTTGGTGGTGAGTCCAGGCATCGACACCTTCGGGTCCTATGTTGCAGCCTTCGCGCAGCATGCCGGCGAGCTTGTGGGCGAGGTCGAGTTGGCGTCGCGGTATCATGCCGGGCGCATCATCGGCATCACTGGAACGAACGGGAAAACCACCACGACGGAGTTGGTCGAGCGGATTCTCGCTCATGCCGGTCTGGGTGGCACGGCTTGTGGGAACTATGGTGTGCCGTTTGCCGAAGTGGTTTTGCAGGCGTCCGCGCCGGCGGTGGTTGCATTGGAGTTGAGTTCATTCCAGTTGGAAACCGTGCGTTCGCTGCGTTGCAACGTCGCGGTTTGGTTGAATTTCGCACCAGACCACATGGACCGCTATCCATCCGTGGAAGCGTATCGCTCGGCAAAATTGCGGATTTTTGAAAATCAAACGGCTGAGGATGTTGCCGTGATTCGGTTAGGTGAGGAAATTTCTGGAGTGGCGGCGCGTGTGGAGAGTTTTTCCACGACGGATTCCTCGGCGGATTGGTATTCCGCAGGAAAGATCATCGAGTATCGCGGTGAGTCATGGTTGGACATGGAGGCGGACACTGGATTGCGTGGTCTGCACAATGCGGAGAACCTGATGGCGGCGATGGCGGCGTGCCATGCGCTGGGAATTTCTCGTGCGGAAATGCGTGAGGCGCTGCGTGGCTATTCCGCGCCTCCGCACCGTTGCGAGTTGGTCCGGACTTTGGATGGCGTTGAGTATCTGAATGATTCGAAGGCGACCAATCTTCATGCCTTAGAAAGTGCCCTGCGCTCGCAGACGCGGCCGGTTGTTCTAATCGCTGGAGGTAAGGAAAAAGGTCTCGACTATTCTGCCGTGGTTCCTCTACTTGCGGAGCGCACGCTTGCGGCGGTGACCTTCGGTGAGATCGCCCGTCCGTTAGCTACGTTATTTTCAAGTGCCATTCCATGTGAGGCTGTGTCGAGTTTGGCGGATGCTGTTGCCGTCGCTCGAAGTCTTGCGCCGAGTGGTTCGACCATTTTGCTTTCTCCGGGGACCTCGTCATTCGACCAGTTCACGGGCTACGAGCAGCGCGGAAATACCTTCCGCGATCTCGTGCATCAACTCTGCTAACCAATTGTCATGAAACTCAACACCCTGCCTGTCAAACGTCGTCCCGTCACGAAGGGGATTTTCAAACGTCTGAGCGCTGTGACCGGAAGCCGGAAGCAGCGGGTTGCCGCGTCAGCGACGGCGGATCTGGAAATGGAGGATAGCGGTTCGAAGATTTCTCGAGCGCTGACGATTATTTTCCTGATTCACATCGTGGCGATCGGCCTCATTTTCGTGCATCAGAAATTTTTGGATGGTCGTGGGATGGTATCTGCAGAGGCCACGGAATCTTCGCGTGAAAGCGGTGGTTCTGAGGCAGGGGTGCGGCGCGAAAATTCGGCGAAATTGTCGTCTGGAGAGGTGGCGTATATCGTCCGGGCTGGGGACAATTACGCGAGAATCGCGGCAGCAAAGGGAGTGGATGAGGGGGCGTTGAGGACCTTGAATCAGGATAAGGAAATCCGCCCTGGCGCGGTTCTCAGCGTGCCGCCGCAGAGGATTGTGGCGCTGGAGCCGCCTGAGGTCACCGCATTGCGGCAGTCGCAACAGGGTGTGCCAGCGGCGGCCCCGGTGGTTCCTGCCGCAGATGATGGCTTGGTGGATGCCTTGCCAGTGGATGTCAGTGGTGCCCCGCGCGCGCAGTTGGTGCGTCCTCTGGCAGCGGCGGCGGGTGGCGCATCTGCCTCTTCTGGAAAGACTTACGTGGTGCAAAGCGGCGATAGTATTTGGCGCATTGCGAACCGTTTCGGCGTGAATCAAGAGGCTTTGATGAAGGCGAACGGCATCACCGATGCACGCAAGATGAAGACTGGGATGAGTCTGGTAATTCCTTAACCGAAATTTTTGCCAAGCCATGGCCCGCCATTGTTCCGTCATTCTATGCACCGCAGTCGCCGCGCTTATCGTGCTCGGCTTGGTGATGTTGACGAGTACGGGGGCTTGGGTGCGGGGCTTTGATGAGCACCATTTCTTGGCCCGGCAGTCGATGTGGTTGGGTGTCGGGCTTTTCGGCGGAGTGGTTGCGGCGTTTTTTCCGTTGGAGTGGTTGCGGCGGATTTCTCCGTGGATTTTGTTAGCTGCTTGCGTCTTGCTGCTGCTGTGTTTTGTGCCCGGTTTTGAGTCGCCGAAGTATGGGTCCAATCGTTGGATTAAAATTCCGTTTGTGGGTGAATTTCAGCCGTCTGAGGCGGCGAAAATCGTGATTGTCGTCGCGGTTGCCTCATGGTTTGCGCGTTGGCAGGCGGAGGTGCAGACATTTTGGCGAGGGTTTGTGGCGCCGAGTGTGATTGCGATGATTCCGATCGGGTTGATTGCGGTGGAGACCGATGTGGGGACGGCGCTGTCGATGGCAGTGGCGGTGGGGGCCATCATGTTTTGTGTGGGCACGCGGATGTTGTTTGCGGTGCCATCCGCTTTGTTAGGCATCGCTGGGGCAGCTTACTATTTGTATAATAATGCAAACCGCTGGGGGCGGATCGAGGCGTGGTTGGACTTGGAAAATCCCGTGCACCAGCTTGACCGTGGCATGCAGCAGTGGCGTGCGCTTCTGGCTTTGGGGAATGGCGGCCCATCTGGGGTGGGCTTGGGAAATGGCGTTGAGAAATTCGGCACTCTGACATTCGCGCACATTGACTTTATTTTCCCGGTGATTGGTGAGGAGTTGGGCCTGCCGGCGACGCTGGGTGTGGTGCTTTGCTTTGTGTTGATCGCGCTGAGTGGCGGTGGCATTGCGTTGCAGGCAAATACGGTTTTCAACCGCTGTGTCGCAGTGGGATTGACCTGCGTGATCGTGGTGCCTGCGATGGTGAACATCGGGGTGACGACCGCGCTGCTGCCGAATGATGGACTGCCGCTGCCCTTCGTGAGTTACGGCGGCACCAGTTTGGTTTTTAGTCTAGCAGCGGTTGGCTTGCTGGTCGGGATTCACCGCCGCTCGTATGTGCGGGAGAAGGCGGAGTTTTCCTTGAGCAAGCAGGTAAGCTTGGCTGTGCGCTTGTAATTTTGCCTGCGCGCTTCGATTAGATTTTACGAAGTGAACCGGTGGAGTCACCGAAGCGTTTTTCTTTGACGCCGAATTCTTCGAGCATGCGGACGTAGAGGTTGGACATCGGGACGTCCTCACCAAGTTCGACGTGGCGGCCTGGCTTGAAGGCTCCGCCCGCATTGCCAGCAACGACGATGGGGAGGTCGTTGTGATTGTGGCGGTCACCGTCTGAAATGCAGCCACCATAGACGATCATCGAGTTATGGAGGAGAGACTTGCCATCGACATCCGGAGTTTCCTTGAGTTTTTCGAGGAAATACGCGAGTTGCTCCATGTAGAAGCGGTCGATTTTTGCGATTTTCGTGAGGTTTTCGCGTTTGCGTTGGTGGTGTGAGAGATTGTGGTGGCCGTCCGAGACGCCGATGTCTTGGAAGCTGCGGTTGCTGCCGTCGTGGGCCATGAGGAAGGTCGAGATGCGTGTGGAGTCGGTTTTGAAGGCGAGGACCATCATGTCCATCATCAGGCGGAGGTGGTCTTGGTAAGAGCCGGGTTTGTCGCGCGGTGCGGGGACGCCGGGATCGACAGGAAGTCCCATGGCCTCGGTTTTTTCGATTTGGCGCTCAATTTCGCGGACTCCGGTGAGGTATTCGTCGAGTTTGTGACGGTCGCTGCGGCCTAGGTATTTTTGGAGGGCTTTGGCGTCTTGTTGGACGAAGTCGAGGACGGATTTCTTGGAAGCGAGGCGCTGGCCAAGGCTGTTGGCGCGCTCTTGTGCGCTGCCGGCTCCGAAGAGACGCTCGAAGACGGCACGGGGATTGGATTCCGGCGTCATGGGCTGATTTTCAGAACGCCAAGATAGGTTGAATTGATAGGCGCACGAGTAGCCGGAGTCGCATTGGCCAGCTTTGCGGACGCCGTCGGCGGAGAGTTCGAGAGAGGAGAGGCGCGTTGCGTTTTGAACGGCTTGTGCGGCGATTTGGTCAACCGAGACGCCGAGTTGGATGTCGGAGCCGGCGGTTTTGCGCGCGCGCGCGGAAGTGAGGAAAGAGGCGACGCCGCGTGCGTGGTCACCAGGGCCGTCCCCGCCGGATGAAGCGTTTTTTTGTTCGAATCCAGTGAAGATTTGGAAGTCGTCACGGAGCGACTCCATGGGTTTGAAAGTCTCGCCAAGTTTGTAGTTGGAAGTGGTGCCTTGCGGTCTCCAGTGCTCCATGTTGACGCCATTTGGAATGTAGAGATAGGCCATGCGCAGGGGCGCGCCACTCGCAGTGGTGCCGACGGCGCGCTCGACGGTGGCGGCGAGCAGTGGGCGGAAGGAGTCGAGTGCGGGGAGTGCGACGGCGGCACCCAAGCCGCGAAGAAAGCCGCGGCGGTTGGTTCCTAGAAATGCTTGGCTCATGATCTTGTGTGTCGGCAGGGTCGAGTGGAGGAAGTTATTATAAACTCCTGGCCATGGCAGAATCTGTCATTTTTCCCTGCTAAATCAACCGCTTGCTTCGATCGGGGGGAGATTTTCGTGGCAATAGGAGCTTAGGGTTCGACTTTTTTGATAGGATTTTCGACGCGGTAGCCTTCGTCATGTGCGACGTATCCGGCGGCGGCGCCGACAGCGAGGGGGACGCAAGACGTGAATGAAGCGGTGACTGCGATGAGTGCCGAGATGGCGAATAGTTTGATTTTCATAGGATAATTGATGTTTGACGCAATGGAACCATCGTCTTCTTTTTGAAGAAAACAAGGTGACATCTCGAAGTTGAAATCCTGCGGAGTGTGTGAGTCCTTGCAATTTTGGGTTGGTGTGGAGGGGCATGCGGGCTTATCGTGCCGCTCCCCGAGGGGATATTATGGCGATACAAGGTGAAGAACTGGCTCTGGCTTGCGCGAAGGCGGCCGATGAAATCAAGGCGGAGAACGTGCGAGTCTGGGACATGCGTGGGATTTCCAATCTTACGGATTACATGGTTGTGTGCTCGGGTTCCTCGATGCCGCAGTTGCGTGCTGTGCTGCGCGATGTGGCGGGGCAAGTCGAAGAGATGCATGGGGTTAAGCCCGTAACCACTGAGGGTAAGGCGGATACGCGTTGGGTCGTGTTGGATTACATCGACGTGATGGTGCATGTGATGCACGACGAGTTGCGCGAGTATTACGGGTTGGAGGATCTTTGGAAAGACGCCAAGGAAGTGACTTGGGAGACGAAGCACGAGGCTTGATCGCGGTGGGATTTTTCCCGGAATAAATTTCACTCAGCGATGTCTTATGGGTGTCGTGAGTGAATTTTCCACATTGGTTGATGCGCATTACCAAGCATTGTTTCGCTTTGGGATGTCTTTGACGCGCGATGTGGACCGTGCGTCCGACTTGGTGCAGGAGACATTCTGCATTTGGGCGGCGAAGGGTGACCAGTTGCGAGATCGCTCGAAGGCGAAGACTTGGTTGTTTACGACCTTGCACCGTGAATTTTTGACGCAGCGTCGGCGTGCGGCAAAGTATTCTGACGAGCCGTTGGATGAGGAGACTTCTGCTGCGATGGTGGCTCCTGAGGGCGATGCCGAGCGTCAGATGGACGGCCAGCGTGCGCTTGAATTATTGGGTGCACTGGATGAAGCGTATCGGGTGCCGCTTGCACTTTTTTATCTGCAACAGCATAGTTATAAAGAAATTGCGGAGATTTTAGATGTCCCAATAGGAACTGTTATGTCGCGGCTTTCACGCGGGAAGGAAATGCTGAGGCGGCGCATGATGGAGGAGCCGTCCAGCGCACCCAAAAATATTTTACCACTCGCCCCTGGAGGGCTGCATCACCCTGGATAGAGAACAGGCTCGCTTAATTTTGAAGAGTTTCCGGCCAGATGGTGCGGATGCAGAGGATGCCGATTTTGCGGCGGCGCTGAAGATGGCGATCGAAGACCGCGAGTTGGGGGAGTGGCTTGCTGAGGAGCGTGCCTTTGATGCGGGATTTGCGAGGTGTCTTGGTGCGGTGGATTTGCCGCCCAATTTGCGCGCTGATATTCTGGCATGCATGGCGGGTGAGCGTGAGGATTATCCACCGATCTTGGATGCGGAGGATTCAGCATGGGTGGGGGCGATGTTGTCGATCCAGCCGCCGGCATCCATGCGTGATGAATTGATTGCAGCGATGCAGGCTTCGGCAGGAATGAAGGAATCCAAGCCATTGATCTTTAGAAAGATGTGGGTTCCTTTGGCGGCGGCGGCAGGGATTGCGCTGGCGTTTTCTGTGGGGAGGTCTGGAGATTCTAGGGGTTTCGCGGGGCAGAAGAAAGCGGTGCCGATTGAGGCGTTGCAGGCGGGATTCATCCAAGCGTATGAGTCGCCATTTTTTCGATTGGAGGAGAAGCGGGATGATCAGCGAATCTTGATCAAGCACTTAAAGGATCGGAAATTGCCGTGTCCGAAAATTTTACCGCCGGGATTGCGGAATGTTGCGGGGATTGGTTGCCGTGAGTTGGTGATCGATGGCAAGCGTGGGTCGCTGGTGTGTTTTTCGGAGCGGGAGAATGGGACGGTTCACATGGTGATTTTCCGGCGTGAGGATGTGGCGTGTGATTTATCCACGTGCAAGGGGCCGAAGTTTGCGAAACAGGGGTCTTGGGTGACGGCGCAATGGGCGGATGATGCGCACGTGTTCCTGATGATCAGTCACTCTGAGCTGAGAAAGTTAGCGGCCTTGTTCTGATGCGGGGCGCTTGCGCTCAGTCAACGATTTTGATGGCGCTCGGGGATTGGACGATGAGGACGGGACGGAAGGATTTTCCGACGGGGTCGATGCGCACTTTGCCGGTGACGCGGAGTTTCTTTCCGATGAGGAGCTTGAGTTCCGACTCGGCAAGGCTGGCGGGTGCGGTTTTTACAATAATACCGACGCGTGGGTCGAGCGGGCTGGGTTTTTGGGAAAACTGAAGGTAGAGCGTGCTGCCCGATTTGGAGTGGCCAATCGATTCCATGGGGCCCTCGAGCGTTACGATCTGGTTCCGCTGCTTGACGAGGCGGTCGTAGTCTGTGGCTGCGAAAATTTCAGGTGCCGAATCACTTTGGGGTGCCGCGCTCTCGACAGGAGTTGGGGTTTCCGCGACTTTTTCATCAGGGGCAGGTTCTTCCGCCTTGGCTATTTCCGGCTCGGCAGGTGTTCCTTCCAGCGCGGGATCGGGGAGCTGGACTTCATCGGGAACCCCGGCATCAAGTGCGGAGGTGGATGCGATGGGAGCAGGCTCAGGAATGGAGTTGGGCTTGAGGAGCGAGGCGGAGTTGTGGCGGACGAGGAGCCAGCCGGCGAGTCCGACTAGTCCGAGTGCTAGGCATCCGAAGATGGCGGGGCGGGCTCTTGAAATGCGGGATTTTTTTGCGGATTTTCTGGAGAGTGGAGAAGCTTTGCGCACGGGGCGCTTCATGGGCTTGGGTGGCTCCGCGCCGATGCAGGCGGCAAGTTTCTGGCGTGCTTCGGCGAGGGTGGCGGTCTGCGCGTTGTTTTTGAGCCATCTGAACCAAGCGCCAAGGCCGTTTGCCGTGTAGTCGTTCACGGTGACACCCTGCCAGCCCATGATTGCCTCGGTCAGAATGATGAGGGCATCGAGGCCGCGGGGTTTTTCGATATCTTCAGAAACCCACTTGAAGTGGGAGATGGAGAAGGTGAGTGGGCGGCCACATTCTTCGGTGCCGATGATAATATTTGATAAGCCACTTGCGATCCAAATGGCTTCGTGTGAGGCGAGTTCGGAAATTTTTTCACTGACATCCAAGGCGGTGTCCAGCAGATGAATCGCCATCTCGGGTGTGAGCGGTGCGGAATTCAGACAGGTGAGAAGGGTGCTGCCTTCGACCCACTCGGAGGCGATAAATGGCATGCCATCGACAGGGTCGCACCCGCAGGACTTTATGGTTCTGAATGCATTGTGACGGAATGCGGTGAGGCCGTCCATTTCCTCGATGAAGCGGGTTTGCTGTGATGTGTCCAAGCCGGTGCCATCCGGGCCAGATGGGAAGAAGCGGCGAAGGGAGACTGTCTCATCCGTTGTGATATCGACGGCGCGGAAAGTGACGCACGAGGCGTCTTGTCCCATGAGATCCTCAATTTGAAAGCGTTGTGACACGCTGCGGACGCTAGCATTTGCGGTGGGGAAACCAAGCTGCGATCTTGTGGCCGCCTCAGATTTCTAATGTTAGCGGGGAATCGGAGTGAACTGGGCTTGGGTGAAGTGGTCCGGTTGGTGGAAATCCGGTTCTCCGGGAAGGGGGATGGCACTGATGAATTGAGGGTCCGGCGCGCCGAGAATCATCGTCACATTGACTCGCGTCGAATCGCCAAAATTCAGGCGGGCTTGCAGGAGGTCGAGCGGGATGGCCATCGCGGTGAGCCATGATCCATCGGGTGCGAGTTCGGAGAAGGTGGCGACGTCTGGCATGGCGATGTCCACCGCATCGGCGCGGACTCGGGGTGCGGTGAACTCGCAGGTCCACCAAGCGCCGTTGGGAGAGAGGTTGAACTCGAAATAACGGCCAGTTTGCGGGTCTGCTAAGAAAAACTCCGCGACGTCGTATTGCCAGAGATCCGCTTGGAAATTACCTGGTCGGGCTTTGGGGTGGAGTTGCGCGGGGCGGCGGTGATTTGCGATGAACCAGAGGTGGCGCGGGTCGCGGATCAGGCTAAATCCTGCCATGGGTTCGACAGTTTTTCCGAACCAATCCTTGCCGAGTCCTAAGATTGGCACGTCCAATTCCCCCCAAAGTAGGGTCTGTTCGGTGGTGAAGATCGTCATGTGAGGTGAATTTGGATGGGGCGTGAGGTCGATGTCGAGGCGGAGATGATTGTCAGGAGAATCGCTTGGTCAAAAAAACGATAATATTAATGGCTTTTCGGCCCTGCAACTGCTGGAGTCTCGCGCAGGAACCATGGCTCGCCAGCGATCAGGATTTTATCACACGATTGAGTATATCGGACCGCGTCCAGAAAAGCCGAAGCGGAGAAATTTCTTTGGCGGCTGGGTGATCATTGTGATCGCGGTTGGGGTGAGTTTTTGGTTTGTGAATCCTCTGATGCCGTCGTTGAAGGCGAATCAGGTGAAGGCATCCTCGGAGCAGGCAGAGGTTTTGATTGCAGCCTTGGGTGAGTCCAAGGTGTTTGGCGAGGCGCTCGCCGCAGCGGCGCTCGGGCACTCTGGCGAGGAGGTTACCTACGATCCTGCGTATTATCAAATTGGCTATCCGGATGGTGATGTGCCTCCAGGTAAAGGAGTTGCGGCAGATGTGCTGGTGCGTTGTTTTCGCAAGTTGGGCTTGGATTTGCAGGTTTTGGTGCACGAAGACATGGCTGAGAATTTCAGGCTCTATCCGCAACTTTGGGATGCTTCCGGGCCTGATACGAACATCGACCATCGGCGCGTTGAGAATCTCCAAGTTTTCTTCGAGCGGAATTGTGAGACCTTGAGTGTGACGCGCCGGGCGGCTGACTACTTGCCCGGGGATATTGTAGTTTGGTCCTTGGCGAATGCGGAAATGCACATTGGCATCGTGGTTCCCGGTCCAGGTGAGCGGTCAGGTGAGCCGTGGGTGGTCCACAATATGGGTGCTGGGGTGAAGTGGGAGAATGTGATTTTTGATTACAGCGTTCACCGCCACTTCCGCTTTCCAGCTTCGAAGGCTGGTGCTGCTCCCGGTCGCTTGTGAGATTGTGCAGCGCGTTCGTGCTGCACTTTGACCCGGTTTCTTAAGCGAGGTTTTCGATGCGGAAAACGACAGGCGAGCTGTTGACGCAGTCGAGCGCTTCGATTTCCGTCAAGGCGGCTTGAAGTTTGCCGAAGGGGCAGGTGTGAAGCAGGAATACCATGTCCACAAAGGCTGCATCTGGGTCGCTCGGGTTGACGGGCGAGTGGGTTCCTGAAATGCCGATCCGATGATCCGCGATGACGCGTGCGATCTCCGCGACGACTCCGGGGCGGTCCGTGACATCAAATCTGACGTAATATGCGGTCGAAGTTTCTCCGACGGGCAGAATTCGACCACTTTCGCGGTAAGGCAGGAATCCACGATGCCCAGAATTTTGGCGAAGTGAACGTGCGGCTTCGACCAAGTCCGCGACAACGGAGGAGGCGGTGGGATCTTGTCCTGCGCCGCGACCGTAGAAAAGTGATTCACCCGCGGCGTCGCCATGCACGGCAACTGCGTTGAAAACCCCGTGCACGGAGGCAAGAATGTTCGATTGGGCGATGAAAGAAGGTTGGATTCGCAGTTCGACTGAGTGGTCTGGGTGCTCGCGAATCACGGCGAGCAGCTTCACGGCATAACCGAGATTTTTCGCGAAAGCGATGTCTGTCGGGCGCACTTGTTCAATGCCTGAGACGTGGATGGAGGCGGGGGCGATGGGAAACCCGTAGGCGAGTGTTGCGAGTAGGATCGCCTTGTGCGCGGCATCCCAACCGTTCACGTCGAGCGCGGGGTCGGCCTCAGCATAGCCAAGGGCTTGGGCCTCGCCGAGTGCCGCCTCGAAGGTCAATCCAGCGTCGGTCATCCGGCCAAGGATGTAATTGGAGGTGCCGTTGATGATTCCTGAAAATGAATGGATGCGGTTGCCAAT
>JBEGOB010000230.1:0-4502 GCA_041182265.1 Verrucomicrobiota bacterium
AAGCGTGGCTATAAAGCTGCCTACGGGATTCGAGAACGTTGCTTTATCGGAACTTCTTCATCTGGGCAACTAGCTGTGCCAGATTCTAGTGTTGATTTTCTCTTTCTTGATCCGCCATTCGGGGCCAACCTCAACTACTCTGAATTAAATTGGAATGATGAGTGCTGGCTGGAGGTCGCGACTAATATTACCGCAGAAGCTATTGAAAATCCAGCGCACAAAAAGGATCTTGATGCGTACAGGCAGCTTATTGGCATTTGCTTTCGTGAGGCGTTTCGCGTGCTGAAGCCGGGCCGTTGGATGACTGTTGAGTTTTCAAACACTCAATCTTCTGTGTGGAATAGCATTCAGGCAGCAATTACCGAAGTTGGTTTTGTCGTGGCGAATGTGTCAGTATTAGACAAGAAGACCGGCTCGTTTAAGGCTGTAAATACCACGACTGCCGTAAAGCAGGATTTGGTCATCAGCGCCTA
Source organism: Verrucomicrobiota bacterium (assembly GCA_041182265.1). Taxonomy (GTDB): domain Bacteria; phylum Verrucomicrobiota; class Verrucomicrobiia; order Verrucomicrobiales; family Akkermansiaceae; genus Luteolibacter. Next base: position 474 of record JBEGOB010000230.1, read on the forward strand.
CAAGCCCGACGGCGGTTTGGAGAAACGCTTCCGCAATAGCGGACACACGATAGAAGGCGTCTGGGATTTTATGCGCACTCACCTAAGCAACTTACCTGTTGTGAAGCCGCGAGGTGGTGAACTGGAGTTTATCGCCGAACGAGATCCACGCATCCTTTACGACCGCATGATCGCCTTCTACGTCTGCCATGGCGTGCCTGTCCCGCTCAGTTCCGCCGAGTTTCAGGCAGTGCTAGCGGAGAAATTCCCGGAGCGTGAGGGCATGTTCTTCCTGCCAGAGCAAGTGGCGGAATGGGACAAAAAGCGTGCCCAAATGCAGGGCGTTGGGCAGATGAGCATTTTCGTCGAAGACGAAAAAAGCGCTATCGACTGGTTGCGTAATCACCTAAAAGGGCGACCGTCCACCTACCAGGACATTCAGCCTGATTTCATGCAGCAACTGGGCGCGAGCTGGAAGAAGTTCGAGGCTCGGCCGGAGCTAAGCCTGTTGCTGGAGCAGAATTTCCTTAAATATGATGGCAAAGGTGAGGTGCCCAGCCAGATTCACAGTTATCTCTCCACGCAGAACAAGGACCTACGAAATCTGTCGAAAGACGATGCCCGGCTCCAAGCGCGCGCCAAGGACCGCTGGTTTGTGCCAGACCCGGCCAAGGCAGTCGATGTGGAAGCCGTCCGTAACAAGCGTTTGCTACAGGAGTTCTGGGAGCTATGCACCGAGGCGGGCATCGCTCGTCCATCCGGTCCCACGGCCCAGCGGACCCTGCCGCTGGTCATCCCAACAACGGTGAAAAAACCCGCACGCAAGAAGCTCAAGGAAGTCCGCACTGAGGCCGTCCGTCTCGGTTTCAAAGAATGCTTCGCTGCCAAGGACTACGCCACCATCCTCGCCATCGCCGGCCACTTACCAGCCAACGTCATCGAAGAGGACGAGCAACTCCAGATGATGCACGACATGGCGGAGATGCGGGCACAGGGCTAACCGATTTACAGAATGGAAGATTCAGTCCTTACATCTTGGATTTGGTCCCGCACACATCGTGCGCCGGGCAGGATCGTGGAGGTGGACGAGTTGTGGGGGCAGCGACGCTACCGCGTGTGGCTTCCCTCGCTGAATGCCGTCCTGCTTCATCGCAAGGAGGAGATCGGTGAGGAAGAGCAGACGGCAAGTGTCGAGCATGCCGGATCGCGGGCAAAATTCGCGGCGGTGACGGGCAGGGTGATGGATTTGCTCAACGACAATAAGTTGCTGGCCCCTTTGGATTCGGCAGTCGTCCCGCTGCCCCACCAGATCCGGTGCCTGCGGCGGGTGGTGGCCCATCCGGGCAAGGTGCGCTACCTGCTGGCCGACGAGGTGGGCCTCGGCAAGACCATCGAGGCGGGTCTCGCAATCCGGGAGCTGAAGTTGCGGGGACTGGTGAAGCGTGTGCTGGTGGTAGCGCCGAAGGGACTCATTCCGCAGTGGATTGTCGAAATGCGGGAAAAGTTCGGTGAGGATTTCCGGCACTTCGATCCCGGCCAGTTCGACGCCTATCGCAGAATCGCCCAAGAGGAGAACGTCTGGCGAAGTCATGACCGGGTAATCTGCTCGATGGATGCGGTGAAGCCGCTCGATACCCGCAAGGGGTGGGATCGCCAGAGGATCGAAGCGTTCAACCGCGACCGGATCATCGGCTTGGCTTCGGCAGGTTGGGACATGATCGTGATTGACGAAAGCCACCGCGTAGCCGGGAGTTCCGACACGGTGGCGCGGCACGCGATGGCCCGGATGCTGGCCGAGGCGGCACCCTATCTGCTCTTGCTTTCCGCTACGCCTCACCAGGGCAAGACTGATGCATTCCAGCGGCTCATGTCGCTACTGGATGCCGAGGCGTTTCCAGACGAGGCATCCGTCACCCGGGACCGTGTGGCACCCTACGTTGTCCGCACCGAGAAGCGACAGGCACTCAACCACGATGGTTCCGCGCTTTTCAAACCTCGGCTTACCAAGCTGGTGGGTGTCTCATGGGAGGGGCACGAGGCACAGCGGGAACTTTACGATGCAGTCACCGAATATGTCCGGCAGGGCTATAACCAAGCGATGCGGGATAAGAAGTCCCACATCGGCTTTCTAATGGTCCTGATGCAGCGGTTGGTCAGCAGTTCCACCCGTGCTATCGCCACCACGCTGGAGCGTCGCCTGGCCGTGCTCAGCGAGCCAAGCGGGCAACTGGAGTTGTTCCCCGACATGGAAACTTGGGATGAGATGGACGGGCAGGAGCAACTCGACACCGACCTGCGCCAGCGCATCAAAGCACAGGACAACGAGAAGGACGAAGTGCGCGTCCTGCTGGAAGCTGCCCGCCGGGTCGATGCCGCCGGACCTGACGCCAAGGCGAGCACGTTGCTGGACTGGATCTATCGGATGCAGGCGGAAGAGGCAGACCCGGAACTCAAGGTTCTCATCTTTACGGAATTTGTGCCCACCCAGGCGATGCTCGCCGGATTCCTGCAAGATCGTGGGATGTCGGTGGTCTGCCTCAACGGCAGCATGGGCATGGAAGAACGGAAGGAAGTTCAGAAGCGGTTCTCGGAAGACATCCGCATCATGATTTCCACGGATGCGGGTGGCGAAGGTCTCAATCTCCAGTTTTGCCACGTCATCATCAATTTCGATCTCGGGTGGCGCCCAATGGCATTGGAGCAACGGATCGGTCGCTTGGACCGGATCGGCCAGAAGCATGTCGTCAAGGCACTCAACTTCTTGTTGGAAGACTCCGTGGAGTTCCGCATTCAAGAAGTGCTCGAAGCCAAGTTGCAGACCATCCTTGTGGAGTTCGGTGTGGACAAGACGAGTGACCTGCTGGACTCGGTCGAGGGCAACCGGATGTTCGACCGTCTATTCGTCGAGGCACTGCTGAACCCAGACCGGGTCGCCGAGGAAGTGGACAGCATTGCCGACACCATCCGTCTCGAAGCCGTGGAGCACCGGCAAGGCCACGTCCTGCAGGCCGATGGCGTTGTTACCGATTCAGAGATGGGCGCGGTATCCAGCCAACCAGTGGGCGACCTTCTGGAGATGCTGGTGAAATTCCACGTCTTGCCATCCGGTGGTGAGTTCCGTGCCGGGAGCAAAGGCACGACCCATGTCCGATGGCCTGGTGAGAATCAGACGGAAGCCGTTCGCTTTCCCGGTGCCAAGGAGGACGGAGAAGGCACGCTCCTCAATCTGGACCATCCAAAGATCCGGGGTCTGCTCGGCCGTGCTCCGGTTCACGGCAAGGGCGAACCGGTCGCCCGCCTTCGGATTCCCGGGCTGCCAAAGTCAATAGACGGGATCTGGTCGCTTTGGGTCTTGCGCATGACATCCTTTGATTTCCTGCGCACCAGGGTCTTTCCAGTATTCATCAACCGAGAAGGCCGGGCCTTCACCCAGACCGCCAACCATGTGTGGGACCGGCTGCCATCGCTCGACATGCAACCACTCGGTGCCATGTCCGGGACCGGAGCGTTGGCGATCTATGACCAGTGCTACGCCGCCGCTGGCGAAGAAGGTATGCCCCTCTGGCAGGAAATGGAGCGGCAGCACCGGCTACGCTGGGAGGAGGAAAAAGGCCGGGCACAATACCACTTCGCGGCACGTCGCAAAATGCTCTCCCAAGTTGGCTTGCCCGAGGTCAGAGGCTACCGCGCACGGCAGCTTGAGGCCGAGGAAACTGCGCGCATGGCGCAGATCGAAAGCCAGCGGGCACTGCTTCCCGAACTGGAACCATTAACCATTCTCTCCATTGAACCCGCGTGAGCACATTTGAGGAACATCTGATCGCGAAGATCCACCCCGAGGTTTCGCCCCTCTGGGCCGTAGCCGATGGCGACGGCTTGTTCCGCAGCGATGAAGTGGCCCGTTTGTTGGCCGCCCGTGGTGCCGGGATATTGGTCTATGATGACCCGATGGCTTTTCGCTTCCGCTACGAACACGAAGTAAGGCCTCGACTGGAGTCGGCAGATCCTGGCTGCCATGTGATCGTGGTCGATCCCGAGAACGATGGACTG
>JBEGOB010000231.1:0-9246 GCA_041182265.1 Verrucomicrobiota bacterium
GATCTCGGTATGATTCCGATAGGTGCCTATCTCCCGCGCCGAATCATGCGATCCATGCACATGAACCCAGAAGAAGCTGTTCAAGTTTTTCTGGAAACCGCTTGCCGTAAGGCAGTCGCGATGCACTGGGGGACATTTCAACTCACCGATGAACCGATGGGCGAAGCACCAATCCTGTTAGCATGTGCGTTGGATAAAAATTCGATTCCTCCTGAGAGTTTCAGAGCCATCCATGTCGGGGATTCCATCGAGGTGAAGCCAGATGTCTCATCCGGAAAATAGCGTAACACTGAGTAACATTCGCAGTTCCAACTTGCCATCCGCCCGTCACGCCGCGCTCGCCGATCAAGGATGAATCCTCCGCCGCACCAACTCGGCGATGAAGCCCTTCGCCTCGTCCGGGATCGTGGTGCCGAACTTGAGCTTCTTCCCCTGCGTCTCCACCAGGATCACCCGCTGCGGTCGCTGATTGACCTGCACGCTAGGTGACTGATAGATACTGACGCGCGTCGTTCCGTCGTAGACATGCCGTCGCGTCCAGCCTAAGGGACCCAGCCGCAATGCAACTTCCAAAATTCCTCCGGGAAAAGAAATTTGCCACCGCCCGAACAGACTGAATAGAATAAAACTCAACAGAAAGATCGTTCCGATCAAGAATGGCAGACCGAACAAGCTTCGCGTCATGTCGAACTTCCCCTCGGAAATCTGTGTGCCATAGATTCCGAACATTGAAATTCCAGACCAAGCCGCAGTGAAAGGAATCAAGAAAAACAGAATGGGAGATATCTTCTTGTAGATGATTCTTTGCCCGTAAATCGCACTTTCCTCAATCCTAACACCCTTGGGAGGATGGGAGACATCCACCTCTGCCGCACCTGGCAGCGGCGCAATCTCGGAAAACGCCATCGTCTTCCCACAGCCACGGCACAGCGCGATATCCGAAGCGACATTCACATCAGCCAGTGAAACTTCGGCATCACAGTGCCGGCAGCGGTAGGGGTGGTTCATGAATTCCGATCGTCGGTTTTATAGATATTTGTCCGTCACCGCACCTTCGCTAGCAGTGGAAACAAGCTTGGCATACTTCGCCAAAACCCCGTGCGTGTAGCGTGGCGCAGGTTGTGTCCAAGCCGCTTTGCGACGCGCAATTTCCTCGACGTCTAACTTAACATCGATTCGGTTATTCACCGCATCGATCGTGATTTCGTCGCCCTCTTCCAAGATTCCGATGGTGCCGCCACAGAATGCCTCTGGCGTGATGTGGCCGACGACAAACCCGTGACTGCCACCCGAGAAGCGACCGTCGGTGATGAGCGCCACGTCCTTGCCGAGTCCCATGCCCATCACCGCGCTCGTCGGTCCGAGCATTTCGCGCATACCAGGTCCACCTTTGGGCCCCTCAAGACGGATGACGATAACATCTCCCTTGTGGATTGATTTACTCAGGATCGACTTCATCGCCTCATCCTCTGAATTGAAAACACGCGCTTTGCCCGTGAACAACTCACCCTCCTTGCCGGAAATTTTCGCCACCGCACCGCCCTCCGCAAGGTTGCCGTAGAGCACGCGCAAATGGCTGTCTTTCTTCAGCGGATTGGAAAGTGGACGGATGATCTCCTGCCCTTCCGGATACGCCGTGCAAAACTTCTCAATGTTTTCACGCATCGTCCGACCGGTGACAGTCATGCAGTCGCCATGCAGAAGTCCCCCATCCAACAAAATTTTCATCAATGGCATCGTTCCTCCGATCGCCACCAAGTCCGACATCGCGAACCTGCCCGACGGCTTGAGATCCGCCAAAACCGGAACATTTTTCCCAATCCGCTCAAAGTCGTCGATCGTGATTTCGATGCCCGCCGAGTGCGCAATCGCCGGAATATGCAGCGCCGCATTCGTCGAACCGCCTAGCGCGATCAACACCGTGATCGCATTTTCAAAAGCCTCCTTCGTCAAAATGTCGCGTGGGCGGATCCCCAGAGTGATCAGATTGACGACGGCGGCTCCAGCATCGAAACAGTCACGCATTTTATCCTCCGAAATCGCGTTTTGCGCGGAGCTGTTCGGCAAGGACATCCCCAGCGCCTCGATCGCGCTGGCCATGGTGTTAGCCGTGTACATACCACCGCAAGAACCCGCGCCAGGAATCGCACAGGACTCGACTGTCTCTAACTCTTCATCGCTAAACTCGCCGTTGGCATGCTTGCCCACCGCCTCAAACACCGAGACGATGTCCAAATCTTTCTTCTCGCCCTTGATCGTTGCACAGCCGGGTAAAATCGTCCCGCCATACACAAACACCGCCGGGCGGTTCATCCGCGCCATCGCCATCAGGCAGCCCGGCATGTTCTTATCACAACCGCCGATCGCCACAAAGCCGTCCATCCCCTCGCAGCCCACGACGGTCTCAATCGAGTCCGCAATCACCTCGCGCGAGACGAGAGAATACTTCATCCCCTCAGTGCCCATCGAGATCCCGTCGGAAATCGTGATCGTATTGAAAATAATCCCCTTGCCGCCCGCCGCATCCGCACCCTTGGACGACTCGATCGCGAGCTTGTCGATGTGGACATTGCAGGGAGTCACTTGGCTCCAAGTCGAGGCGATGCCGATCTGCGGCTTGCTGAAATCTTCTTTCTTAAACCCGACCGCATAGAGCATCGCCCGGCTGGGAGCGCGGTCAGGGCCATCGAGCATGAGACTGGAAAAGGGACGGGTGTTATCGTTCATCGCGCGCGCAGCATCTTGCCGAACAGGGCTTGGCGTCAAGGGACAGAGCGAAGAATTTTCGCTTTGAGATTTAAGAATCCTGATTTTCCAGCATGGTGCGCGCGTGAATTGGGTGACGCAGTTATTTCTGGGCGCAGCGCTAGGCGAGTGGCTACTCGGGCGGCAGCTTGGCAAGCGCGCACTCGCCTGGGGGGCTCTCATCGGCGTGCTGCCGGAATTCAATCTCATCCTGCACCCGCTGCTCGACCACGCCCATAAAATTGCACTTCTCCACGGCCCAAGCCACTCACTACTCGTCATGACTCTCGCCGCCTTCGCCCTCGGCCGCGGACTCTCGAAACTCTGGATCCGCGAGAAAATCACGCACATCCAAGCCACCTCCTGCGTCGCCACACTCTGGACCGCCCACCTCATCGCTGACTGCGCCACCTCGCGCGGTGCCGCCCTGCTCTGGCCGTTTTCCGGAAAAAGCATCAGCTTCAATCATTTGTTTGAAACCGATATTTTAATCACCGCGATTTTAGGAGTCACCGTGGTCTGGCTCATGTTCTTACCGCCTCCGAGCGCCAAAAAGCCACGCGGGAAAAAGCCAGTTCCGCGCTCGAAGCGGCGGCAAGTTTGCCTCGGCGGGCTTGGCCTGTGCGCTGGATATATCCTATTGAGCCTCAGCATGAAAGGGCTCGTCTCAGCGAGTTTCGCAGCCGACTTGGAGCGGCGCGGAATCCACCACGAGCGGCGCATGGAGGCCCCCATGCCGCATCAGATCTTCCTGTGGCGTGCACTGGTGGACCGTGGCGACGCAGTCTGGGTCGGCTACCGCAGCGTTTTCGAGAAACGCACAAGCCCCGTGCGCTGGACCATCTACCCACGCGGGGCCGCCGCGCTTGATCGCGTGTCCGAGATGCGGGAAACCAAGACGCTCCAAACAATCACAGACGGATGGTGGATCGCCCGCCCCCACGTGAAAGGCGCATGGTTGGGCGACTTACGCCACGCTGAGATCCGCGAATGGGGGGTGAAAAAAGGCATGGTGGACAGCCGCCCCGCCGCATCTTGGCTGATCCTTGCCGACGCCACCGGCGACGCGCTCCGCCCAAGCATCGCTGCGCCGACCAAGACCTCAGAGGCTTTGAAACGCCAAACAGCCCGGCTCATTGGCCGCCGTGACCGTTGGGAGGCCAACCCTCGCCTTGCAGGAATCAGCGGCAGCCTGCCCGAGTTCCTCGCGGTCGAAGAGTGATGATCCTCAATGGATTTCCTGCAACTCACTCAATTCTTCGCTTTCGTCAGCGGCGGTATGCGTTATGGATTTCCCGGTGAAAATTTTTTCCGTCCTTTTCGCAGCCGCTGTCACGGCCACCGCCGCGCCGAGCGACCCCGGCAGCGTGGCGCTCGACTTCTTGGAGAAAGTCCGCGTGCGGAATCTCAACCTCGAACCCGGCGGTGACACTGCCATCTCGCCGCAGACCGCACGCGAAAAAAAAGAACTCATCGCCCGCCGACTCGACCGCATGGCTGGCGACCTTGGCTCTGATCGGTTGGAAGTCGCCGCTGTTAAAATGGACGAAAACTACGCGGGAGTCCTCGTTCGGAAGCTGGGTGGCTTCGATCCCGCCCGCCTGCAAGTTTTCGCCGTTGCCATGGTGAAGCGCGGCGCGGATTGGACGGCGGCCCCGGTGCCCGCCTCCTTTGAAAATGCTGGCGCAGGCTACGCCATTCTCCTCCGCCAGCGCCTCAGAGCTTTGGAAGACTGGATGCTCCGCGAACAAGTCCAAGACCTCCAAAAACTCCGTGAAGAATCTCTCGTCCAGCTGCGTGGGAAAATCAGCAGCAGAATCCTCCCCGCCACCCTGCACAGCATGGACTCGCTCCAAGTGGTGCAAAATTTCATCTCCGCCTGCGAGCAAGGCGACCTCCCGATGGCGCTCGGACTCACCGGCGGACTCGCGGAAAATCTCCCTGCGGACTGGCCGACTCGGCTAAAATCCATCGAGCGCGCCATCAAAGCCGGCCCCAGCGCATCGCAGGCATGGCGGCTTTTCACCGCGCCGGAAGTCGTCCGCGTCATCGTCCAAAATGAGGAAGATCCAAAAAACGCCATGGTCTCCATCGGCTGCCTTGATCCCGCAAGCACGAGCGCGAAATTGCCAAAACAAGAGATCGAGCTCATCCACCTCGAACTTTCAAAAAGCAGCGAAGGTCTCTGGCAGATCAATCCCCCACCCCGCTTCTTGCAAGACGCGGAAATCCCGTTCGACGAGGCAGACGAGCTGCTGGATGCAGACCTGCTGAACGCCTTCCCCATTCAATATCGCAGCGCGCGCCCCGCCGCCCCTCAGGCCAGCGCGGAATTGGCCCGAGAAACCTTGATCCAAGGGCTTCGCAGCCGGGATTTGCACACCCTTCTCGCCCTCGCCCACTTCCCGGAAAGCCCGGAGGCCGCGCGCAAAGCCTGCGCCCAAGCCGCACGCGTTTGGCAGGAATTCCACGATCCCACCAAGCTCCGCCATCCCCTGCCGCTGTCTTTTACAGCCGACGAATCCGCCGCCTGTGTGATTTTCCAAACCGTCACCCCGCGCGATCCCGACCGCTTCCAAGCGCAAATTTTCCACTTTGAGAAATCCGCCGACACTTGGCATTGGAGCCCCATCCCCTCGGCCGCCGCAAAAGCGAAATTTCAAGCATGGAGCACCGCCGAGACCACCCGCTGGTCTCGCACCTGGCAGGCAGAACTCATCCCGGACTCGCAGACGCTCAAGGACATCCCGGCCACTGGCGCAACCACTCCAGAGCAAGCACGCACGCTGGTGCAAAGCTGGATTTCCGCCACTCGCGATGCCGATTTCCCACGCGCCCTCAGCCTTAGCGCCGTCCTCGACGCGGCCGGCAGCCGCAGCGCCGCCCTCCGCAACCTCGGCTATGAGATCCAAAGCGCGCGCCGCAGCGATGCCGCGCCCGAGATCATCGGCATCTATCCCGCCAAAGCATGGTGCGCCGTCGGCCTGAAAATCGGCCAAGGCAGCAAGGCACTCTACCCGCTTTACCCCATCGTCCAAACGCCGGATGGCCCGCGCATCCTCGTCGAGGCCGACTTATTCGCCTCAGAAAACCGCAGCCGCGACTACCTCAATAAAACCGCCATCGGACGCCTCGAAAAATCCCTGCCCGCCGCCACCATCGCAGAACTCAAGGAATTGATGGCCAAGCACCAAGCCAGCATCGAGACGCCGGACGACAAGGCACCTGAATGACATCTCACTTCCGCCAAATTTGCGCGATGGAGTCAGCCCCGAGAGCCTCCCACGCGCCGGGCCCGAGTCCCGGCATCCGCAGTTTCCCGATGGCGACGCGGACCAAACGCAGCGTCGGATAGCCGACACAAGCGGTCATCCGGCGCACCTGCCGGTTCTTTCCCTCGATCAATTCCAGCTCCAGCCACGAAGTCGGGATAGCCTTGCGAAAACGCACTGGTGGCTCACGCGGCGCAAGATCCGGCTCGGCATCCAGCAAGCGCGCACCGCACGGACGAGTCCGGTAATCTTGGATGGCCAAGCCGCCTTTGCGCAGCCACGCCACCGCCTCCGCCGACGGAATCCCCTCAACCTGTGCAAGATATGTCCGCGGATGCGCCGTTTTAGGATCGAGCAAACGGTGATTCAATCCCGCCTCATCGCTCAGCAGCAAGAGCCCCTCCGAATCCATATCCAGCCGCCCAAGCGGGTAAACGCCCGCTGGAAAACCAAAATCCGCAAGCGTCCGCTGCCCAGGTTGATCCGGTGTGAACTGACAGAGCACACCAAACGGCTTGTGAAATGCGATGACCATGCGGGCCCGCTGTCTAGGCGACGGGAGAATTCAGGAAAACCAAAAACCGCGCGGACTGAGCGATTTACGCCAACCACCCCGCGATCGACCGAAATCGGGAAATTTCCCGCGCTTCTCCGCTATCGACTTTCCAAGTTGCTGCGGATTCTCTCTCTTCTCAGTCATGTTGTGGCGCCTGCTTCTCATCCTTTCCGCACTTCCGCTTGCCGCCGCCATGATTTTGCGCTGGTGGTTCGGCGTCCGCATCCTCGCGCAACTCGGCCCGCGCCCATGCCGCTGCGATCTTGGCCGCTGGATGCCCGCGCCGGACGATTCCGCCATCATCCACCGTGCCGAGGAATCCGCTGACGAGTTCGGCCGCCAACTCCGCCTCAAAGCGCTCGCCGAGTGGCGCGTCCTCGACCCGAAAGCCGCCGCCTCACGCGAAAGCGCCCGACGCTTCGGCATGGCGGTGCCGCCCCTCAGCGGACTCGTCGCCGTGTTTGCCGCGCTGCTGGCGAAAATTCCAATTTTCGGAGCCGTCGCCATCCTGCTAGCTGCCACAGCCTTGGCCACCGCCGTCGGCCTGCTCTCGCTGGCACCCGAGCTGCGCGCGATTGCACGCGCGGCACAAACTTTGCGAAAAAACCGAAGTTTCACCCAATCGGAAGACGAGGAGGCCGTCGTCGCCTGCGCAGTCGCCCACGCTTGGAAGGAGACACTGCCGCCGATTCTCAGGCTCATCCAACGCTGAATCCCAGCGCCGCATCGGCTTTCCCGTTCACCAGGAAATCACGTCATCCGAGTTTTTCAAAGAAACGATGCTGCCGGGACTCGCGCCGTTTTTGCCCTTTTTCCGATCCTTGCCGTAGGACCAAAACACATAAGCCTCTTCACGCGGCCGGGTTTCCAAATATTCGGCAAGTTTCCAAGTGTGCAGTCGGCGGTCATTCCGTCCGCCGCCGTAGGAAACGAGAATATCGTTGGCGTTGTTCGACTTGAAGCCATTGATGGCCACCATCACCTCGCCACCCCACGGATCATAGAGTTTCCCATCCGCGCCCACGCCGCTTTTCTGATTCATCGACAAAGGGAAGGTCATGTAGGCCTCACTCCGTGGATTGACGTCCTTCGCTGAGAAATTTTCATCCTTGTAAGGGAAGTCCTTGTCCTCGCCCGCCAGCGCGGAAACAAGGAATTGGTTGGAGTAGGAGCCGCCCGGATCGCCGTAAATCGTGTCCCATCCCGTATCCCGCTTGGTCTGAGGAATCGGCGGCTTGGTGTAGTCCAACTCAAACATTTTCATCCCCACCTCGAAGTCCCGGAACTGCGCGAGCGCCTGCACCGTGCGCCCTTTTTCAATGAAGCGAGTGGCCCCGAAGAAACTCAGCACTGCCAGCACCGCAATGATCGCAATCACGACTAACAGCTCAACCAATGTGAATCCTGCAACACGTTTTCTGGGGTTTTGAATCATGGCTTATTCACGGTTTCCTTATGCAAATGTCGCAGGCCAAGCGGACGGTTGAAACTATTTTTTCACGCATCCACAGTGCGCGATTTGGTTTTACCGCGACCACGCATCCAAGCCAGTCTCGGCGCGCCGATGAAATTTCCTGAAAAAACCCACGCGCTACTCGCCACCTCACGGCTGGCGAACATCCCCAGCGTGGTCAGCAATGTCTGGACAGGCATCGTCTGCGGAATCATCGCCAACGACACCGCCCACTCGCTTGAAATCCCGTGGCGACCCGCACTCAGCTTGGTCGTGGCCGGAATCTCACTCTACGTCGCTGGAAATTTCCTCAACGACTGGATGGACCGCCGCTGGGACGCCCAACACCGGCCAGAACGTGCGCTCCCACGCGGGCTTTTCTCACCCACACTTTACCTCATCGTGGCGCTCGCCGCCGCCACCCTCGGCCTAGCCAGCGCGGCAAACTGCCACCCGCACGCGGGATGGCTCGCCCTCGCGATCTCGGTGGCCATCCTGATTTACACCCTGTGGCACAAGAAATCCCCCTGGGCCGTCATCCCGATGGGCACCTGCCGCGCTCTTCTCCCCATCATGGGCGCAGTCGCCGTGAGCCGTGATGTCGGAAGTTTACCGATCGCCTTTGCGGGTGCTTTGCTGTGCCACATCGCAGGACTTTCCCTCAGCGCCCGCTACGAATCCCTGGCCCATCCGCCTGCGGGAATTTCCCAAATCGCGCGTCTGCTATTCGTCACCGCCGCCGGGCTGAGCGGTTGGGCGACTTGGCAGGCGGGCATGGGATACCACACACTCGCCGGACTGCTGCCATACGGACTATGGATTGGCCTCAGCCTGACGCTTTGGCGCAAACCGGTGCCACACCATGTCTCTCGCCTGCTCGCCGGCATCCCATTGGCGGATTGGATCGTGCTGCTGCCTGTCGCGCTTTTTCTAAGTGCTTCAGGCGCAGCGGCATCCCCCCTCGTCATCGCCTGTTTCGCCGTTCCGCCGCTCGCCTTTGTTTCCGCACTTTTGCTGCAAAGAATCGCGCCTGCCACTTGATCCCCCTTGCGAAGTTCCACTTCCCGCGCTCCACTCCCGCACGTCATGAGCATCGCCCAAAAACAGGAGCAAATCCTCGAAGAACTCGCCCTTTTCCAAGACTGGACCGAGCGCTACGAATACGTGATCAGCCTCGGAAAATCCCTCGATCCCATGGCGGAATCCGCGAAAACCCCGGA
>JBEGOB010000232.1:0-3863 GCA_041182265.1 Verrucomicrobiota bacterium
TGGTGGGAGAAAGGAATCGGTTACGCGTCGTCCAGAGACCTGATCACCTGGTCGGAACCGCGCTGGCTTCCGGTCATGGAACACGAACCCACAGCGCTGAATAGCTGGGCACCCGAACTCCATTTCAACCCGGAAGACGGCCTATTCATGATCCTCTGGGCCTCGACCATTCCCGGTCGTTTTCCGGATACGGATCACTCGAGAGGCGACAAGACGCGGGACGGTGCCACGGCCAATCACCGCCCCTATTTCACCACCACTCGGGACTTCCAGAAATTCAGCGACACCCGCTTGTTCCATGATCCGGGATTCAATTCGATCGACGGCACCGTCGTCCGCGCGGGTGAGCGGTGGTTGTTAGTTTTCAAGGATGAAACCAAGGCTCCTGAACCGATGAAAAATATCCGCCTTGCCTGGGGGGACTCAATGACAGGGCCCTTCGGCCCGGCGTCCGCACCGATCTCGTCGAGTTGGGTCGAAGGGCCATCGATGCTGCGCACCCCGGATGGCGCTTGGAATTTGTATTTCGACGCTTACACCCGCAAGCGCTACGAGGGCTTGCAAAGCGCCGATCTGAAAACCTGGAAGCCTATCACCGACCGACTCAAGTTCCCCAAAGGAATCCGTCACGGAACGATGTTCACCGTCACCAAGGAGGTTCACACCAAGCTCGCGGCAGTGAATCTCCCGCTCGAAAACAAAGCACAAGCGGCAGCCATTCCTCAGAAAAGACCGAACATTCTCTTCATTGCGGTTGACGATCTAAAGCCCGAGTTGGGCTGTTATGGCGCATCCCATATCAAGAGTCCCAATATCGATCGAATCGCCAAGGCTGGGATGGTATTTCATCGGGCCTACTGCCAGCAAGCGGTTTGCGGGCCATCGCGGGCAAGCGTGATGACCGGGGCCCGGCCGGATACGACGAAGGTCTGGGACCTGAAAACCCATTTCCGCAAGGCCCTGCCGGATGTGGTCACGCTTGGCCAGCATTTTAAACAACATGGTTATTTCGTCCAAGGCATGGGCAAGATCTATCATGGATCGTTGGATGATGCAGCCACTTGGTCGGTGCCATGGCAGAGTCCGGATGCGCCCACCTACGCGCTCTCGGAAGCAAACCCGAAAAAAGGCAAGACCGGACTCAACTCCCGCGGACCTGCCTTCGAAGCCGCTGATGTGCCCGATGAAACTTTCGCCGATGGCAAGCTCGCCGATCTTGCGGTGAGCGCGTTGCGCAAGCTGTCCGTAAAGGAAGAGCCCTTCTTTCTAGCAGTTGGATTTGTGAAGCCCCACCTGCCATTCGTGGCACCGAAGAAATACTGGGATCTCTATGATCCTTCGGAAATCAAACTCGCAACCAACAAATTTCGCCCTGTGGATGCGCCTGACTATGCGGTGGTCCCTGGTGCGGAGTTGCGCAACTATCGTGGCATTCCGCAAGGTGCGGTTCCCGATGAGCTCGCCCGGCAGCTTAAGCATGGCTACTATGCCTCCATCAGTTATAGCGATGCCCAAATCGGCAAGTTGCTCGACGAACTTGATCGCCTCGGCTTGGCCAAAGATACGGCAGTCATCCTCTGGGGAGATCACGGATTTAAACTTGGCGAGCACGCCGCATGGTGCAAGCACACCAACACCGAGGATGACGCCCGCGCGCCGCTTCTGCTCTCCGTGCCTGGAATGAGGAACTCCGGGACGCGCACGGATGCCCTTGTCGAGTTCGTGGATATCTATCCGACCTTGTCGGAACTCGCGGGCCTGCCTTTGCCGGCTCACCTCGAAGGCACCAGTCTCCTGCCCTTGTTGGATGACCCGCAACGCTCATGGAAGTCCGCCGCGTTCAGCCAGTATCCGCGGAGTTCGGGCGGCAAGAACATGATGGGCTACTCGATGCGCACGAAACACCATCGGTTCACGCTCTGGGTCGATCGCAAGAACCACTCCAAGGTGGTTGCCACCGAACTCTATGATCATCGGACCGACCCGCAAGAAAACCAGAACCTCGCGACAAAACCGGAGAACGCCGAGCTTGTGGAGGAACTCAGCGCGCAACTGAGAGCCGGTTGGAAGGACGCCAAGCCGAAGTAACGAAAGCTATTTCCGTCAGCATTCTAACGCCCGAGGTATTTGACCACTGCCTCGGTGCGGCTGCTGACGTGGAGTTTGCGGTAGATGTTGTTGAGATGGAAACGCACCGTTGTGATTCCTATGCCCAGTTCGTCCGCGATTTCCTTGTAGCGCGCGCCTTTGGTTAGCAAATCCAGCGTCTCCTCCTCCCTCGAACTGAGATTGAAATCCTCGCGGTCCGTTTTTGCCGGCTGTTGAAAATGTTGGATCACCTTGCGGGCGATGGCGCTCGACATCGGCGCGCCTCCGGCCAGCACATCTTCCAGGGCTTCCAGCAAGCGGCTCGGCACATCCCGCTTCAACAGGTAGCCGGATGCCCCGGCTGCCAGGGATTCGAAGACCCGTTCGGTATCGTCATGGGCGGTGACCATCAGAAACTGGGTGTCCGGGCAAAGCGGCTTGAGTTGCCGCACGCATTCGATACCGGATAGGCCGGGGAGCTGGATATCCACGATGGCAAGGTCCGGAGGGTCGGCCTGGATCGCGGGGATCGCGGTTTCTGCGCGGCCGAAACGATCGCTTACCCTCCATCTTTCCACGGTGGCGAGCAGTTCACAGAATGACTCGCGGAGTTCGGAATCATCTTCGATGATGACCACTCGATAGGTTTCAATTTTCATGATAAGGATGGCCGGGTTTGATGGTCCAATGTGCAACGAAGAACCACGGTCGTGCCGCCGGCCGGAGTGGACTCCACCTCACAGGACCCGCCGAGTTCGGCAAGGCGCGAATGAAGGTTGAGCAAACCGTTTCCCTCCGCCGGATCTAACGGGTTGAAGCCGCTCCCCGTGTCCTGGACCATGGCGATGAATTCGTTGCCGACCTTTTTCAACTCCAAGGAAACCTCGCACGGCCCGGCGTGCTTGAGCACGTTGTGCAGGGCTTCTTTGACGGCGAGCGAAAAATGATGGCGGAATTCGGCTCGCAGCGGGATATGTGGAAGATCGGTTGGGACTCGGATTTGCAAGCGGAACCTCTCGTCGTGAAACATATCCTGAACCAACCCGCCGAGATGCGAGGCGAGCTGGTCGAGGGAGTCGTTGGCGGGGTTCACCGCCCAGATGAGTTCGTCCATGGCGGTCGCCAAATCACGGGCGGCGCTCCCCATCCGGGCGAGATGGCGGCGGGTGGCCACTGGGTCCTTTTCCAAGTCCCGTTGGACCAGCGAGGTCCCCATGATCAGGCTGGAAACCCGCGTGCCCAAGTCGTCGTGCATGTCCCTTGCGATGCGTGCGCGGTCGCCCTGCAAGGTGTGTCTGAGGTTGAGTTTTGAGAACCTGGAAAGGGCGCGGCGACGGTAGGTCTGAAGAATCACCAACGCGAGCAACCCGACACCGGCCGCAGTGGCGCTGGGGCGGAACCACGGAGTTTCCCACAAGGGAGCCCGGACACGAATCGGCAATTCCAGATGGGTACTTGACCGCCCCGGGTTCCCGGTCACCGCGATGGCCCTGAAATGATAACTCCCCGGCGGAATGTTCAGATAGGAAGCACGATAGAAACCACCACCGACGATGTCGTGAGCCTCATCCCAGCTAAGGATGACCGAGCTGCCTCCACGGGGGATCGTTGGCAAGGCAAGCAACGAAGTCCACGTTCCGGTGCCCGTTTGTTCCCCGTCCACCAGCCCGATCGCCCGACTCTCCGCGCGGATGACTAGGCGGGCGATCGCCGGATCTGCGCCTCCCCGCAGCCAACCACTCGGGGAGCCACTCACCGAGTTCATCAAGTTTCCT
>JBEGOB010000233.1:0-4020 GCA_041182265.1 Verrucomicrobiota bacterium
AAAATACCCTGCAGACCCCGTCACCGCACTCAGCGAAAACGCCAGCGCCGGCGGTGACAGCGCCGCACGAGGATTGCTCCTCGGCCTCATCTACGGCGCACAATTCCCCCTCTCCATCTGGCCCCCATCTTGGCTCGATGAAATGACTCATCACCCGCAAATCCGCCTCCTCATCGAAAAAGTAAAGCATCCATCGCTCTAAATCCCTGTTGTTGCTTGACCCCGCTTCACCATCCCTCCAGTGTGCCGCCCCGCTGCGTGCCACAACGGCAGCAGCGCGCCCTAACTGAACTAACCTACCGATCCGCCATGGCCGCGAAGATCTACACCACCAAGGACGCCCCGATTGCTCCTCTGAAAAAGAAAACACTCGCCGTGATCGGCTTCGGCTCGCAAGGCCACGCCCACGCGCTCAACCTCAAGGACAGTGGCCTCAAGGTCATCATCGGCCTCTACAAGAAGTCGAAATCCCGTGAAGTTGCCAAAGAACTCGGCTTCGAGGTCATGGACACCGCAGAGGCTGTCAAGGCTGCCGACGTCATCTTCGTCGCCACTCCGGACACTGTCATTCCTGAGGTTTATACCAAGGACATCGCGCCCAACCTCACCAAGGGCAAAACGCTCCTTTTCTCTCACGGTTTCGCCGTTCACTTCAAGACGATCGTCCCACCAACAGATGTGGACGTGATCCTCGTCGCACCCAAGGGCCCTGGCCACACTGTCCGCTCGCAATTCGTTGCTGGTAAAGGCGTTCCCGGCCTCATCGCCGTTCACCAAGACGTTTCAGGCAAGGCCAAGCAAACCGCGCTCGCATGGGCCGGTGGCGTCGGTTGCGCTCGCGCCGGTGTGTTCGAAACCAACTTCCGCGAGGAAACTGTCACCGACCTCTTCGGCGAGCAAGTCGTCCTCTGCGGCGGTGCGACCGCCCTCGTCAAGGCAGGCTTTGAGGTGCTTGTCGAGGCTGGCTTCCAACCAGAAATGGCCTACTTCGAGTGCCTTCACGAGCTCAAGCTCATCGTTGACCTGATGAACGAGCAAGGCATCGCCGGAATGCGCTTCTCGATCTCCGAGACCGCTGAATACGGCGACGTCACCGTCGGACCTAAAATCATCGACGCTTCCGTCAAAAAGCGCATGGTCGCCCAGCTCAAAAACATCGAGTCTGGAAAATTCGCCAAGGAGTGGACCGCAGAATACGCAAACGGCTGCAAAAACTTCAACGCCATCCGCAAGGCCGAAGCCGCTCACCCGATCGAGAAGGTCGGCGAGAAACTTCGCTCGACCATGAGCTGGATCAAGCAAAGCAAAATCAAAAAAGGCGCCAGCCAAGCCAGCTTCACTTCGTCCTCGAAGTAAGTCCCGGCCACTTGCACCCCAGCGCCCGTCTCCTTGTGGAGGCGGGCGTTTTTTCTTTCTCCATGCCACGCCCAGCCAAGGCCCTTCCAAAGCGCTAGGAAGAGTTGCAATCCCACGAAATTTCTCCTAAGTCCCCTTCCCCACATCCCCACGCTCATGCCCTTCATTCGAGTCGCTGCCCAGTTCACCGCCGCCGCCAGCCTGCTATTTCTTGCGAGCTGCGCCAACACTCCCAGCGCCCCGCAAAAAACTGCCGACGGCAAACCAGTAAACCCTTTCCCATCTGGCACTTACGATCATTTCAAAACTGAGCCAAGCTACCCGAAAACGCACTCGGTTTGGAAAAATCACGAACTCCTCGCCGTCACCCATCCGGAGAATTCATCCATCGTCATCAATCTCGCCAAACAGCGCGGCTTCCTCCTCAACGGCGACCGCGTGGTCATCGATTACCCGATTTGCTCTGGCATCAAAAGCCGACCCACTCCCACCGGCACCTTTTACATCCTCGAAAAAATCGTCGATAAAAGCTCAAACAAATACGGCAGGATCTACGACGCAACCGGAAAATTGGTCCACGGCGACGCCGACATCACACTCGACGCAGTCCCGGAAGGTGGCCGTTTTGTAGGCGCTCCCATGCGCTATTGGATGCGTCTCACCTACGACGGCGTCGGCCACCACATCGGCCCAGTGAAGCGCTACCCCGCATCTCACGCCTGCATCCGTGGCCCCAGCCAAGTGATGCCCGTCGTTTACTCAAAAATCAAGGAAGGCACACGCGTCATCGTCGAGTGATCTCACGGACGCTCCCGACCCACCATGGCCGGATCGAACAACGGCCAACCATGGGCCGCAGCTCGATCCGCAAAATTTACACAGCGTGCACCACTCACTCATCCTCAGGGATGAACTGATCGTGTCCTGCTTTTTTCAACTCCTTCACCGCGTTCACAGCGGCTGCCACACCCTCCATTTTTCCAGCGAGAAACGCCTCTTCCGCCTCGCAGAAAACCACGAACAACTTGCCCATCATTTTCCGATATTCCAGCGTCGCCTTCACCTTCGCAGGACTGTCCGGCATCGCCTTGAGCATTTCTGGGAGCTCCATCGTGGACTTCAGCGCAGCCGTTTGTGCTTCGCGCGCTGCTGCCGCACCCTTCACCGGGTCCGTCTCACGCCGGAATCCTTTGAACGCATCGTCCATCGCTTCCATCTGCTTTCCGAGCTCGGTGTGCTCCTCCGCCATCGCTGGCGTAAACATCATGAACAAACCACCCACCATTAAGAATAATTGCTTTTTCATACGCGAGGAATACGACCTGATTCCGCATTCCTTTCCAATGGCAAAATTTTCGCAATCCTCGAAAATCATCTTCTCTTGAAATGGAAATTTACCCCGGTTTTCCAATTCAAATTGAGTTGCACACGACACCGCGCCTCCTAAATTCGCAGGCATGACTCTTTATTTCATGCAGCTTGCCCAAGTCGCAGCGCCGCAGGGTGGCATCTCAATGACCTACATCGTCATCATCGGGGTCTCCATGCTCGCCAGCTTCCTCATCAGTGGCACCTTGAAACGCCGCTTCAACGAGTATTCACAAATCCCCATCCGCATGACGGGTGCCCAAGTCGCCGAAGCGATGCTCCGCCAAAATGGTATTCATGACGTCCGCGTCATCAGCACGCCCGGACAACTCACCGACCATTACGACCCAACGAAAAAAACCGTCAATCTCAGCGAGTCGGTTTACTCGGTGAACTCTGTGGCCGCCGCCGCCGTCGCCGCTCACGAGTGCGGGCACGCAGTCCAACACCAACAAGCCTACGTCTGGCTCGGCCTCCGCTCCAAACTCGTGCCCGCCGTCCAATTCTCCAGCAAGATGCTCAATTACATCATGATTCTCGGATTCCTTGGCATCGGCTTCATGCAAAATCTCACGATGCTCTGGGTCTGGGTCGCCCTCTTCGCTGTCACAACTCTATTTTCCGTGGTCACTCTGCCTGTCGAATTTGACGCCAGCAACCGCGCGCTCGTTTGGCTCGAAAGCAGCGGCCTCGCGGCTTCCATGGAGCACAATAAGGCGAAAAATGCCCTCTTCTGGGCCGCCATGACTTACGTCGCCGCCGCCATCGGCTCCATCGCCCAGCTCGTCTATTTCCTCATGATGGCACTCAACCGCCGTGAGTGATCTCCTCACACGCTGATTGGCGCTTGATCGATCACGCATCGCCGGGACATGGTCCCGCCAAGCATGAAGGAATTGATCGAAGAACTCGAACGCTGGGGAGCGGATGTGATCTTCGGCCGCGCCAAGGGCTTTCGAGCAACCTTGGCGCGCTTTTTCATGCGTGCACTCTCCGGCGTTTTCCGAATCCTCGTCCAAATTCGCATTTGGCGGTATCGCAGCGGGTGGCGTCCCCAACGCCACCTTGGCACGCAAGTCGTCGCCATCGGCAACATCACCGTCGGCGGCACCGGTAAAACTCCTGTGGTCGAATTGCTCGCCCGCTCACTCCGCGACCGCGGGCGGAAGGTCGCGATCCTATCACGCGGCTACAAAAGCAAGAAACTCAGCCAACCACAAAAATGGCAAACCCGCGATGGCAAACCCGTCCCCAGCGATCGCATGCCCAAGGTGGTCTCAACCGGAACCGCACTTT
>JBEGOB010000234.1:0-7062 GCA_041182265.1 Verrucomicrobiota bacterium
CCGAGTTCGAGAGCCGATGCGGACATTGCTGAAAGTGGCGGGGGGGGAAAGCGCGAGGGGGAGAGGAAAACTCTCTTCCAGCAGGAAATCGGCGGTAGCTTGACTGAAAATCCTGCGGCGAGAAGAGGAAAGTCCGGCAGATTTGATTTTCAAGGAGCGCTGGCTTCAGCCGGCCGGTTTCGCAGAGAAACACGTCGGCTGCAGCCCGAGCTCCCTTGCTTCTTAAAACCGGAAAAAACCAAGAACGGTGGCGCGCTCTCGCCATGGAGCGCGCCACCGGAAATCATACGATCAGTTGCCTGCCGTCACTTTTTCCACACGCACCCGCAGGAAGCGCTTTGGCGCGGCGCTGATCGTTTGGGAATCCTTCACTTCCACCGTGCGAGTGCCGTCTTGGTTGGCGGTTTCAGTGGATTCTGCGATTCCAGTGACCGAGCCACCGGCGTCGCTGCGGGCGATCGGACTCCAAGTGCCCCCCAAATCGGACTGCGCCTCGACAACCAAATTCACATCATTTCGCGAGGGATCGCGGCGGAAACGCAGGGCGAGACGGTCATCATCCGTGCGGGAGACCGCGGGCAAACCCCCTGCGGAATTCTCTCCGGGAATGATGCAAAGACCGTATTTGATTAGATTCGCAATACCATCTCCATCCGGCATCGCAAGCTCAGCGGCATTCCCAACATTTTCCTTGGTGCCGAAGTGTTGCAAGCGCCATGCAGCTACGGGCGTGGTCTCATCCGTGGTGGTGAAAGTGCGGATGTCGCTGTAGCTCGTGCCTGCAGCGTTCTTGGCATAGGCACGCACGCAGTATTCCGTCGCGACCGCCAAGCCCGTGAGAGACGCAGTGAAGTTTCCTGAAGTCCCGGCACCTTGCACCTGCAGCACGTTTGCAGCGTTGATTTCCGGCGAGGTCACCAACCCTGAAACTGCATAAACGAACCCAAACTCCGTGATGCCTGCTCCGCCATCTTCGGTCACCGCGCCACCGAGCTCAGCGGTCGTTGGGGTGATGCTCTCGGCAAGCGGCGATCCTAACGAAGGAGCCGCAGCGACGAAGGGTATTCCCGTGAGTTGAATCGACCACCTATCAGGATTTCCCGCCATGTTGTAGAAGTTTCCATAGCTATCAATCACCATCGAGTTAACCGTCCATCCAATGCTCGATTGCGGGGTAATATTCGGCTCATAGCGGCTCCAGTTCACATTGCCCGAGGATGCACCGACGAAGAGAATGTAGGAGGTATTCGCCTTAAGTCTGAAACCGCTCAATGGGAATGTGAAATACGATGGATTCATGCCGAATGAGCGGCTGGCGTAATCCTGCGTCGCAAGTGCCTGACCGGAAGGAAGCGAGTCACCCCCACTCAGGAAGAGGCGGACCTGCAGGGCGGTGGCCAAATCAAAATCCCTGAGTCCAAGCGTGATGGAATTCAGATCAACCCCTTCGTTGCCCGTCGTGATATGATAGCCAAATGCGTTGTTTGAAGTAATCCCGTTAGCCTCGGAACCAAGGCTCTCAGTTTTTCCTGCCGTGTTGTCAAAAACAACCATAAATGCAGCGGTGGTAAATTCATGGGCCTCCGAGTAGC
Source organism: Verrucomicrobiota bacterium (assembly GCA_041182265.1). Lineage (GTDB taxonomy): Bacteria > Verrucomicrobiota > Verrucomicrobiia > Verrucomicrobiales > Akkermansiaceae > Luteolibacter. The sequence continues at coordinate 1,593 of JBEGOB010000234.1, forward strand.
TCGTGCCCGTGGCATTGGTCGCGTAGGCGCGGAAGCGATACGTCGTCCCAGCTTCTAAACCAATGACAGCGACTGAGAAGCTGCTGGCGCTCCCTTCAGAATTCACAGCAGTCACTCCGCTGCCACCCAATACGGGCAGCGCGTTCACCGAAGTGACAGAATACACAAACCCGCGCGTGACCACTGACGATCCGCCGTCGCTCAGAATTTCTCCGTGCATCATCGCTCCAGAGGCGGTGATGTTGGAGCTGCTAGGACTGGCAAGCGTGGCCAACCCGCCACTCACGAAGCTGCCCGTTTGAGTGACTGCGCTGCCATCCACATTGGTCGCCACGAGACGGAAATAGTAGGTCGTGGAAGGTGCCAAACCGCTGAGATCGACTTGCGCGATCTGCCCAGTGGCTGCCGTGCCTGAGGCTAAAGGCACGCTAACATGAGTGCCGAACGCATCGTCGATTCCATATTCGAAGCGCGCCGTAGTTGCCTTAGCGTTAGGGTTCACCCAGCCGTTGAGAGTTGCGGAAACCGCGGTGATATTCGAGGCCTGTCCCGCACCGACCATCGGCCGATAGAGCGGGCTGCCCTGCATGATCCGGTGATTGCCAGTGTCAGCGACGTAAATGGTAGTCCCGATGGCAGCGACGCCTCCCGGCGCGTTGAACCGGACGTCTTCTGGTGCGCCGTTTGCCAATCCCGAAGTGCCGGGCAGGCCGCCTACGTTGCGGACGCGGCCATCCGGAGTGATCCAGCGGACAGTGTGGTCGCCAACCTGCGTCACATAGATATTCCCCCCAGCATCCACGGTGATGCCACGCGGGCCGTTGAGCAAAGCCGCGGTGCCTGCGCCGTCGGTGGCACCCGCCACTCCGGGACGTCCGGCAAGAAGGACGATCTCACCTGTCGCGGGATTATAACGGCGCACCACATGGTTGCCGGTATCCGAAATCAAAATGTGCCCGGAGCCATCCACGGCCAGACCGGCAGGTGACTTGAGCTCCTCATTCATGAGGACCACAACATTGGATGGACCCACAGCCAGTGAACTCACAGCGCGGCCAGTCACCATGGCAGGCACCTTTCTAACACCTGCTCCATTCCAGCCCCATGAGACTAGCGTGCCATCCAGTTTCAAAGCATAACTGAAGTAGTTGCCCGCTCCGATCGCTTTCACTCCAGTCAGGCCCGCTGGCACATTGCATTGGCCTGAGTCATTGCTTCCCCAACAACGGACCGTGCCGTCGGCGAGTAGCGCCATCGAGTGGGATCCGCCTGCGGCGATGGCCACTGCATTCGTGATCGACTGCTGGGTGGTGGAAGCCGACTGCCCCACGCTGTTATCTCCCCAGCCAACAACTGCCCCATCACTTTTCAAGGCAAGGCAATGATAGCTTCCTGCACTGATGGCGGCGACGTCAGATAGATCCGCTGGCACGGAAGTCTGGCCGTCGGCATTGTCGCCCCAAGCCACGACGGACCCATCATTCTTCAGGGCGAGACTCACATAATCACGGGCGGCGATGGCGGTCACTCCGGCAAGCCCAGCAGGAACGGTGCTCTGCCCCTCGGTGTCGAGCCCCCATGCGACAACCGTGCCGTCGCCTTTCAGTGCAAGACTGTGCTGGTGACCGGCGGCAACCGCAGTCACCCCGCCCAAGCCTGCGGGAACGGAGGTTTCCCCAACTCCGTTGATTCCCCATGCCGCGACAGTGCCATCGCTCCGAAGCCCCAAAACATGTCCATAACTTAGAGCAAGTTGAGTGAAAGATCCGTTCCACGAGGAGGCCAAGCCAGGCACGCTGATGCCCCAGTAGGCTGCGGTGGAAATCAACTTCGGCACCACAGTCGTCACCACTTGGTTGGTCGTGATTTTGCGGATGGCGTGGTTGCCAGTGTCCGCCACATAAACATTGCCACTGGCATCCACCGCCACGCCTTGTGGGCTGAGGAAGCGAGCGGCGGCATTGGTCCCATCCACGCTGCCCGCACTGCCTGCGGTCCCGGCATACGTCGCGCCATTCCACCCGCCAAGGAATGTCCAAGTGCCTAGACGGACTGTGTGATTCGCAGTATCGGCAATGAAGTATCTCATCGCACCAGACGGCGGTTCAAACGCCGCAATGCCGGAAGGACTGCTGAACTTTTCCGATGTGAGAAATGCCGTGTTGTTGGAGCCCGCCGTTCCCGCAACTCCCAAGACGGTACTCACGGAAAATGAGGATCCCACGATCTTACGCGCGGTGTGACTGAGCGTGTCCGCCACGAAAAGATCTCCGTTGCTGTCTGCGGTGATCCCCTTGGGCCCATCGAATTTCGCGGCGGTTCCGGTGCCGTTAGTCGTTCCTGCGGATCCTGCCGTATTGCCCGCAACCTGGACCCAGAAATCGCCATTGAGCACGGGACCGACCCCCGTGGTGAAGGTGGCCACTGGTCCATAGGAGGTGCCACTCGCGTTAGTCGCATAGGCCCGGTAGGCATAAACCGTCCCGGGAGAAAGTTCGTCCACCGCGAGCGTGAAAATCCCAGTCGTGCCACCTGTCGTGCGGTGTGCACAACCTGCACCACTCAAAGTAGGCGTTTCATTGAGAGAAACCGGAGCATAAACCACACCGCGTTCCGTGATCATCCCTTCGTCACCAGCCCCACCATCATTGAGCACCGTTCCACCCAAGGTGGCGCGCACCGGAGTCACAGCCATGCTATTCTGCGTATTCAGATAGGGTGCCTCTGCAACATCTGAGAGAGAAATCCGCAGGCTCTGAGCGTCAGTGCGTGGCGTGTTACCATCATCACTAACACTCACCTCCACTTCATAAATCCCGTCGCCATTCGCATCTCCCGGCACATCAAAATCAGGCGCGGTAACGAATGAAATTTCTCCTGAATTCTCATCGATCGAAAACTTCGATGAGTCGGCACCGCCCCGGATCGCGTAGGACAAAGCCTGTTGCGGAACATCCGCATCCGTCGCGATGACGGTGCTCACCGCGATGGAGTTTTCAGGAATGCTGAGCGAAGCGGCATCGCCACCGCCACCGCTGGTGATGACGGGCGCCACGTTGGTGGTAAAGCTCTGAGGTGCGCTGTAAGCGGTGCCGATGGAATTGATGGCATAGCTCTTAAAAACATAAGACGTGTTAGCAGCTAAGCCTACAATGCTGGTCGCATACTGGCCCACTTCCGCATCGGCATTGACCACTTGGGTCACTCCAGCACCACCCACCTCAGGGTCCGGATTCGTCGCCGCATTGGCCCACACGAAACCGCGCTCGGTGACTTCCGTAGCACCCTGCATGGTGACCGTAGCCGACAAATCAGCAGCAAGCCCATTCACCACCGCTGCGGAGGCCTCCACACCCGGCGGCCCAAGGGTGATTTGCACAGCACCCACATCCAACTTGTTTGCCGCGAAACGTGGCTGCCCGCGCTGATCCACGGTCAGCCCGGCAGCTGCAAGGACGTCCCCATAGTCAATCACTTGGCTACCGCTCTCAGGCAGAATCGTGAGCGTCGGCCCCCCATTGTCGGCAAGCGGCCCCAGCATGGCAGGGCTATAAGCAAAGCCGGAAATCTGATAGTTGCCTCCGACATAGGTGGCCGTTACTGCATTTCTACCCGTCAGAACAGATGCAAAACTTCCACCATTGAAGAACATGAACCCGATGTCCACCGTGCCTTGAACGATGGCGTTTGCGGAGGAAACTACGATCGTATTGAAGACGGAAAAACTGCCTTTTCCACTTGTTTCCGATGCACCTGAAATACCGGTTATTGTGACGGACGACAGCGGTTTCACGACGTTCTGAGACATGGTGCAACTGAGAATGGACACCTGGCCTTGGTAGTTGAATACAGCACCACCTTGCCCCTGCCCCCGCGAAAAACTCCCCGTGGAATCCGCGCCACCGGTCGCCGTATTCTGCGCGAAAGTGCTATTGACTAAGCGGCAGGTGCCATTTTTCACGAAGACCGCACCACCGAGGGCGGCCCCACCTCCACCAGATCGTGAGGAAACCCCAGTTTCGCCGCTTCCCCCCCAACCGCCTAAGGGTGCACTAGGCACCGTCTGGAAACTCCATCCGCCACTTCCACCTCCGAAGCCACCGGCCGCACCCACTCCCCAAGATGATGGCGCATACTCAGTGCTTCCACCACCACCGCCGCCTCCACCACCGAATGCCCCCGCGGTTCCATTCCCATAGTTTTGTCCCGCCGCTCCTCCTGGGCTCGCTCCCGCGCCACCCAAGATTCCACTCTTGCCATCCTGTCCAAATCCACCGCCGCCGCCGCCCGTGCCGGAATATCCGGATTGTCCACCCGCAGCGCCGCCATTCCCACCGATCGCATGATTGTCAAAAAACGTGCACCCGACCACCTCAAGCGAACCTTCTACCCACACGGCCCCGCCGAGGCCGGCTCCGCCGCCTCCACCGTGACCACAGCCAGTTCCATCGCCACCTTTGCCTCCCTTCGCCTTACCCTCCGTAAGAGTTAGGTTCTTCAGGATCAGAGTGCCAGTGCTTGCAACCGCAAAAATACGGCGCGCAGTCGCACCCGAGATTTCCAGAAACGGCGCATCTTCTCCATCCAAAGTCACCGTGTCCGCATGAATCACCAAACCTGTAGGACCGAACCGCGTCAGAAGATTCGCATAGGCGGCATCCGTGCTGAGAGAAATCGTCGCATTGGCAAGGGCCGGATCGAAGCGGATCAAGTCGGCCTCCGCATTCGCCGCGGCATCAGCCACCGCCTGGCGCAAGGACCCCGCACCGCTATCTGCGGTGCTCGTGACCACAAACTCTGCCGCACGAGTGGGATTCGTGAGCAAAACCAATATCGAGGCCGCCATGCTCGCTGTCGGCAGTGAACGGAAAATAGGTGAATTTAAGTCGAATTTCATGAATATTGTAAAACGGAGCGGGCTTGAACGGCATGCTGAGACAGAGAAAGCCGCCAAAAAAAATTGGCCGAGAGTTTAAGCACAGCCCTCCCCTCGCTGTCGATGATTTCACGGTTAAACGCTGATTCTACAAGGGCTAGACGCTGTAAATTTAACATTTCCTAGCAGCTTTAGGCGCAGAAGCGCGAGTTCGAGCTCACGAGCGGGGGGCGGACGACACCGACGCGGTCGATGCGAAGGCCGACGTGCTCATTGCGAAGGCCGACGTGCTCATTGCGAAGGCCGACGTGCGCATTGCGAAGCCCGACGTGCTCATTGCGAAGCCCGACGTGCTCATTGCGAAGCCCGACGCGCTCATTGCGAAGCCCGACGCGCTCATTGCGAAGCCCGACGCGCCCATTGCGAAGCCCGACGTGCTCATTGCGAAGCCCGACTTGCTCATTGCGAAGCCCGACTTGCTCATTGTGAAGCCCGACGTGCTCATTGCGAAGATCTGAGGGCAGGAAACAGGGCGAGAAGGGGAAAGTCCGGCAGATTTGATTTTCAAGGAGCGCTACCCACCCATTTTCCGCC
>JBEGOB010000235.1:0-4141 GCA_041182265.1 Verrucomicrobiota bacterium
CGATATGAAACGCCGCTGGCCCGTGGCGAGACGGCGGCCGGAGTCATGGAGCGGCTGCGGCTCAAGACTTCGCCGTTTTTGCTGCGGAGGACGAAAGAGCAAGTGGCGCCGGAGCTGCCGTCCAAGCTATTCATCGACGAGTTTTGCGATCTCAGCGCGGACCAACAAGCCGTTTACAAAGAACTCTTGGTCGAAGGGCGGAAGCGGGTCGATGCCATCGCGGACTCAGGAAACAAAGGGGCGGCGCGGATGCAAATGCGCACCGCGCGGCTGCGACTCCGGCAAACCTGCTGCGACCGGGCCTTGCTTGGAAATGAGCGATTCAATCAACTGTTGGTTCCGAAGCGTTCGGCAAAGCTCAATCGCTTGTTGGAGCTCATCGAAGAGGCCGTTGCGGGAAATCACCGGATGCTTATTTTCAGTCAGTTTCAGAAACAATTGCAGGAAATCGAGAAATGCATTGGCGAGCGAGGTTGGTCGAGTTTGCGGCTGGATGGGCAAACGCGGAATCGGCAGCAGTTGGTGGATCGTTTCCAAGCGCCGGATGGACCGCCCGTCTTTTTGATCAGTTTAAAAGCGGGGGGTTACGGCCTCAACCTCACGGCTGCGGACACGGTGGTTCATTTTGATCCATGGTGGAATCCGGCGGCGGAGGCGCAGGCGACCGACCGTGCTCACCGGATTGGGCAAACGCGACCGGTGACGGTGTATCGCTTGCTCACGCGCGGAACCGTCGAGGAAAAGGTGGTCAAGCTGCAGGCGAAAAAGCGCGAGTTGGCAGGGGCGATCGATGAAAATGGCGTGGGTGATGCCGCCGGATGGAGCATGGACGACCTTGCGGAAGTGATCCGGGCGTGATGCTTGCGTGGGCTAGGGTGCGGGCGGGCAGGTGATGTCGATGCTGGCGCTCGCCAGCCCATCGGCGCTGGCGCTGAGGGTGACTTTGCCTTGGCCGGTGGCGCGGAGGATGGCGAGGCAACTTCCCTGATGGGCCTTGCGCTGCATGGCTTGGAAGGGCTCAGTGCTGATGACTGATCCGCTGTCCACGGCGATGATTTTCCCGGGGCCTGACACATTGAATTTCACCAAATCTGCTGCGCTTGGGACTACGGTGCCATTTTCATCGAGCACTTCGACGACCACATGCGCGACGTCATCCCAGGTGGCGGCGAGTTTTGTGCGGTCTGGCACGAGGCGAAGTTTTACGGCTTTTCCGGCAGTGCGGAGTGCATTGCGTGCGACTTCCTTGCCCTTGCTGCGGGCGATGGCTTCGAGAGTGCCGGGCTCGAAAGGGACTTTCCAGTTGAGTGATGCAGCGTTTTTCTGGGTTGTCTTCTTGCCAAGTGAGCGGCCGTTGAGAACGAGTTCGACCTCCTCCGCATTGCTGTAAATTTCGACATTTTCGGTGCTTGCTGTGCTGGACGGCGGCGTCCAGTCGGCAAATAGAACTTGCAGACGCTTCCACTCAAGCGCCTCGTAGCCGGGATCGGCGGGGGTCTCGGCAGTCCTCGCGACGCGCCGGAGCAAGTGGACCATCGGCTTGTCGCTCCACCAACTTTCGCGTTCGTAGCCGCGGGCTTGAATGAAGCCGGCGCGGTCGGTGAGGCCTGCATTAAAAACCGTGAGCGGCCAACTGCGCGACTCGCCGAGGTAGTCGATGCCGACCCAGAGGAATTGTCCGGCATGGTGGGCGTTGTCGCGGCATGACAGCCATGTCGAGCGCTCATGGCCTTGTTCCGTGCCGATGATTTTGCGGCCTTTTTTGTCCTTCCATGCATCGAGAAGTTCGAGGTCACGGTAATTGGTGCCGATCACGTCGAGCATGTCGGCAAGTCCGTTCTTGTAGTCGCCGGAAACATTCGGGCGGAAGAGGGCCTGAGTGACGGGGCGCGAGGGGTCGTTGGCATGGCAGATATCGACGAGTTCGCGGAGGATGGCCTTGGCGAGGTCTGGCTTGGTGGTGTCGTGAATTTCATTTCCCACGCTGTAAAGAATCACGCTCGGGTGATTGCGGTCGCGGAGGATGCCGTCGCGGAGATCGGTGTGTGCCCACTGTTTGAAATGGCGGTGGTAGTCGTGCGGATTTTTGCGTTGCAGCCAGCAGTCGAAAAACTCGTCCATCACGAGAAATCCCATGCGGTCGCAGAGGTCGAGAAATTCTGGTGCGGGTGGATTGTGTGCGGTGCGGATCGAGTTGACGCCGAGGCTGCGGAGGATGGAAAGGCGGCGTTCCCAGACGGCGAGCGGGACTGCGGCACCCACGGCACCGCCATCGTGATGGAGGCAGACGCCTTTCAGTTTCATGTTTTCGCCATTGAGCCAAAACCCGGTTTCTGAGCGAAATTCCGCGTTGCGGATGCCGAAGCGGGTGCGGACTTCATCGAGCACTTGGCCGTTTGAGATCACGCGGCTGACGAGTGTGTGGAGTGTGGGAGATTTGAGACTCCACAGTTGGGCTTGAGAGAGATTCACCTCTTGGGTGAGTTCATTTTCGTTGCCGCCGTCCACTTGGATTTCCGATTCGGTGGTGGCTAGGACCTTGCCGTTCGTGTCGGTGATTTCAGAGCGGAGTGTCAGCGCGGCGGCCTCGCGGGTGGCATTGACCAGCTTGGTTTTGATATTCACTCGCGACGAAGCTGCGTTGGCCTCTGGGCTTGTGACATGCACGCCCCATGGCGCGATGTGGATCGGATGGGCGATGACCAGTCGGGCGTGTCGATAGATCCCGGCGCCTGAATACCAGCGAGATGCGGGTTGCGCCGAAGTGTCGGATTTCACGACGAGTGAGTTGGTTTTGCCGGGTTTGACATGCTCGGTGACATCGTAGCGGAAACTGACATAGCCATTCGGGCGATGGCCGAGGTGGTGGCCGTTGATCCACACGTCGCTGTTCGCCATCACCCCGTCGAACTCCACCCAAACTTGCTTGCCTGCGGAATTTTCCGGCAGTGTGAGATCCTTGCGATACCATGCGATGCCCGAGGGCAGCCATCCGCCGGAGCCGGTGGTGGCGGCCTTTTCATCGAAGGGCCCCTCGATGCTCCAGTCGTGGGGAATGTCGAGTTTCCGCCAGTTGGAGTCGTCGAAATCGATTTTTTCCGCGCCCGTGAGTTCCCCTTGGTGAAAGCTCCACTCCGGATCGAGCGAGATGATGGAACGTGCGGCGGCTTGGATGCCGGATGCGGAAAGCATCAGGGAAATCGCAGCGAGGATCGAAGTGGGCGTAAGTTTCACCCGAGGATTAAAGCGAGAAGCGCAGAGGATTCCAGTCACCGGAATGGGTTAAGGAATGGGCGCTTTGCTCGCGGTGCACCCAGGGGGGAATTCGCATATTTTCAGCCGATTGAGCTGTTCCGCAGGCGGTAGTTGCGTGGTGAAAGGCCGGTGATTTTGGTGAATTGGCGTGTGAAATAATTGCTGTCATTGAAGCCGATGTCGAAGGCGATTTCAGTGATGCGCCTGTCCGTATGGCGGAGCAGATTGCAGGCGCGGTTGATTCTTTGCTCGATCACCCAGGCGAGGGGAGAGGTGCCGGTGGCCGATTGAAAAACACGGAGAAAGCTGCGCCGCGACATCTGTGCGATGCTGGCCAATTCATCCAGATCCAGCTCACCGTGAATGTTTCTTTCCAAGTGAGATAGCGCCTCGCCGATGCGCAAGAGCGCCTTGCCGTCAGTGCTTGGAATGCGGCCGTAGGAACGTGACAGAAGGCCGATGATTTGCATGAAGCAAGCCGTCGCCATGAAGCCGAAACCGGGTTCGCGAGACTTCAGTTCGGATTCTAGGCGGTCCACCATTTCCGTGACCAAGGCCATTTCCTTGCCGCCGAGATGCAGTCGGCCTTTGGCGGGTTGGCGAGTGCGGCGTGAAGGCTCCAGCGTAAAAAGCGCATGATAGCCAGCAACCGAAGGTAAATCCAGCAAGCGCATTTTCAACTGATTTGGTTGATAGAGAATGTTGACCAAGCGCAGATCCACCAAATCCCGGTATTCGTGTTCGTGCGTGCCTGCGATGACAAACACATCGCCAGCGGTCAGTTCCCATGAGTCGTTGCCAGTGACATGCAGGCACTTGCCGCCGGTGACGATGACAAGTTCGGCAAATTCATGGGCATGCGGCCCGAAGGCCGGTTGCGGGTCAC
>JBEGOB010000236.1:0-6519 GCA_041182265.1 Verrucomicrobiota bacterium
TCGACACCAGCAAACGCTCCCAAGGTCTCGCCATCGACAATCTATCCGTCACTTTTCTCACCGATCACGATGGCGACGGCATCCCTGATCTGACGGATCAAGACAATGACAACGATGGCATGCCGGATGCCGACGAGATCACTTTTGGCAGCAATCCACTGGACGCTGCGTCAACCTATCAAATCAGCTACACACGCCCGAGCGGAACAAGCAGCTTCGGGCAACTGAGTTTCCCGACCACGCCCGGGCGCAGCTACGCGGTGGAGTCCAGTCCGGACTTGAGAGCTTGGACCGGACTGGATTCATACGCGGGCACGGGCGGCACAAGAACGGTGAATTTACCGATACTGCTGGGAAATTCCAAACGCTTCTACCGAGTCCGCGTCAGCCGTGATGCATCCACGACGAACTAACAACCGCCACCTAATATCCATTGGACAACTGAGAAACAAGCGCCTCGGCCGCGCGCTCAAGCGCCTCGGGAAGAGCGTTGTTCCGCGCGGTCTGGAGATTGGACGAAACAAAAAGCTGACTGCGTCCCAGCGAGTTTCCAGAGGCCAGAACCTTCATCGGATTCCGCGCATCGCGGAGGACCCAGTCGAGCGAGACGCGGTTGGCAAGCTCTTCCGGCAACTCGGTGTCCAGACGCGTGCCTCGAATGGTCGAGTATTCAATACTGCGCAATTTACCCTCCAAAACCGCATCTGCCTGGTCCAGATTTGAAATCCGATAGGTGCCGTCCTGCACCAACGCATTCGCCACGGCGGAAGTCGCAAAAACCTCCGCGCGCGGATGCAAGGTGGAATTTCCAAACATGGGAACCGTGATATTCCGCACCTGCGCCAAAGAGGCTGGCTTCGTCCCTCCAAGCTGATAGCCGGCACAAGATGCCAAAAGAGCGGAAACCGCGAGCGATGTGAAAAACTTCATGAGGAAAAACGATGCTTATAGTGATTCACCAAGCTCCTTGAGACGCGCGCGCGCCTGATCATGCAGCGCACCTGACTTGGACCGACGGAGGATGTCGCGATAGTAAACTTTCGCAGACTCCACCTTGCCGGTCTTCTGGTAAAACTCGGCGATATCATAGGAGCGCTGAAGATCTCGATTTCCCAAGTTAGCCAGCATCTTCCGCGCCTCGGCATTGCGCGAGTGCCCTGGATACTGGATGAGATAGTCGTTATATGCCTCGCGTGCGAGGTCGAGATTTGCCTGATTTTGGTTTCCGCGATCCGCCTCTTCCATCAGAATTAGCCCCACCCGGAAAAGCGCTTCAGGTGCCTGCGGGCTGTCTGCCTGATCACGCACCAATTGCCGGTATGCCTCGATCGCGAGCTTTGCCTTCTGCTTGCCTTCATAAAGTTGCCCAATGGTGAACTGCGCCTTGGCCGCAGTGACTGACTTCGGCGCATTGTCCCGAACTTTCCCGAGCATTTCGACGGTCTTTTCCAAGGAGAGTCGGGTTTTAAGCCCAAGCATGCTTGATTTCACGTCTCCATCCGCCGCTGCCTGAGCCATACTCGCCTGCCGATTCAACGCCGTGGTGTAAAGACCACTGCCTTGAAAACGTGAGAGAAATTGATCGTATGCCTCGAACGATTCCTGCACATCTCCCTTTTGTTCAAGCAGTTCCGCCTGCCGGAAGCGAGCCTGCGCCGCTGAAGGTGCAAATGGGAAACGCGTGGCTGTGCGATCATACAGCTTGATCGCTTGGCGGACTTTACCCGCATCATCAGCGGCCTTCGCCTTGACATACAACGCCTCGCCCTCAGCCGCCGCCGCCTGTGTATTTCCCGCCATGATCGGCAAATCCACATCCGGCCCACACGAGGAAAGATGGATGGCGGACGCTGAAATCAGCGCAATAGCGATTAACCGATGGGGCATGGCCGGAACCATAGATGCAAGACCGGGCTGGGAAAGTCCAAAATCCTCGGACAGCCTAGGAGATTTCACGCACCAAGCTCGGTCGCCCGCCGCGTCGCCGCGCCCACCGCCTCAATCAAGGCAGACCGGATCCCGTGACGCTCCATTTCCGCCAGGCCCGCAATGGTGGTTCCGCCCGGCGAAGTGACCATATCCTTGAGCACCGCCGGATGTTCACCCGTTTCCAAAACCATCGTCGCGGCTCCAAGCACGGTTTGCGCCGCAAGACGCACGGCATCCGCACGAGGAATCCCAGCACGCACCCCACCGTCCGCCAAGGCGTCGATCACCACGTAAATATACGCCGGCCCGCTGCCGGAAAGCCCAGTCACCGCATCCATCAGGCGCTCGGGCACTTGAACCGCCAAGCCAACCGCTCCTAAAAGCGCTTGGGCCGTCTGCCCGTCCGCCGCCGTCGCCCGCGAGCCCAAACAATAGCCTGCCGCTCCCTGACCGACCAAAGCCGGCGTGTTCGGCATCGCTCGCACCATCCGGAAATTTTCGGCCGCGCCAGCCTCCAAGGCCGCCAAAGTCACTCCAGCTGCAATCGAAATCACCAAGCGTGGCGCACCCGCTGCCATCTCAACCGCCTCAGCCAACGCGGCTGGAATATCCAGCGGCTTGGTGCAAAGAAGAATCACATCCGACTCCGCAGCCACCTTGCAAAGCTCGGCAACCGCCCTCGCACCCGTCGCCGCCGCGAAGGCCTCCCGCGATTTCTCATACGGATCACAGCCGATCACATCTTCCGCCGCAACCACGCCCGAGCGAATCGCCCCCTGAATCAACGCGGTTCCCATCTTTCCACATCCAATGACGCCAAGCTTCATGCGCGGAGACTAAGCGGGTTCCGCAGAAGCATGCCAGCGTCATTTTGCTTGGTGCGCACACGCCGACATGGCCATGCTTCCCCCATGAAATTTCAAGTGATCGCGGTCCTGCTCGCTGGCTGCATACTCGCCAACGCGCAAACCATTCTCTCCGTGGAGGAAGCGATTCCCGCCCCGGTCAAGGCACTCGCCCGGCCCACCCTGACCGAATTTCCTGAAGGCGTCCAAATGGCTGTCACCGCCGCCACCGAGGAGGCCCAAACCCACGTCAACCAAGGCATCAACCACCTTCACGGCGGCTGGGAGTTCGAGGCCAGCCGGCACTTCGCCGCCGCCATGCGCGAGGACCCGGAATGCCTGCTTGCTCACTGGGGCATGCTCATGACGCTGCTCAGCCCATCCCCGGAATCCGCCGATGCGCGCGCTGCCACCACCGACCGCCTCCTAGCACTCATCGATCAAGGCAAGGGCAGCGAACTCGAACGTGGCTACGCCTACGCCATCGTGAAATACCTCGAAGACGGACCAAACGGCGCGGCCAACGCTTTTCGAAAAATTTCCGAAAAATTCCCCAACGACCTGCAATCGCCCATTTTTGCAGCACTCTTTGGCCGCGACGGCTATGACGAGCTCGGTTCTGCGCGCGCGGGCCAGGAAGCCGCCGAGCAAAACCTCCTCGCACTCGTTAAGAAAAACCCGCTCACCCCACTGCCCCTCAATGCCCTCCTGACCATCCGTGCCGAGGCCCCTGACCTGTCAAATTCTCTAGAACTTGCCAACAAACTTCACGAAATTTCACCCACCTATCCCCCACACACTCACCTCCTCGGACATTACCAATGGCGCTGCGGCAACCCCAAAAGCGCCGTCTCCTCGTTCACTCTCGCCGCATCCTCTTTTGACAATTGGATGAAATCGAACAAGGCCAGCGCCGCAGATTGCCCGGAATGGGTGAAATCCGAGTGCTACCGCATCGTCGCAATCAACTCACTTGGCGACTTCAAAACCGCCATCGCCGCCGCCAAAAAAGTCGCCAAAACCCCGTTTCCCGCCCAGCGCGGCGACTCGCCAGGCGCACGCGTCATCTTCTGGGACGCCGAATCACTCCCTGCCCGCATTTCCCTCCAACACGCACTCCCTGGCGACGCCGCCGACGCCCTCGCCTTCATGGGCAAATCCGGCAAATTGCCACCCGAGCGCAAAAACTCGCTCTCTCACTGGTGGAATGATGGCCTCCGCATCGTCCTTGAAACCCAGCGCCTCATCGACTCAGGCGAACTCGAGAACGCGCGTGCCGCCCTCAATGCCCTCGCCTTCCATGGCGAAAATATGGCGAAATCCCAGCAAGCCGCCAGCGCTAGCGGCGAGCGCTCCGCATGGACACGCGCCTTCCGCGCCCTGGAAACCATGGCCGGCAGCCTCCGCGGACGCATCATCCTCGAGGGCCCCCAAGACCGCATCGGCACCGCCTACAACTGGTTTTCCTCCGCCGCCGACGGCCAACGCCCTGCCCCCATGATGTTTCCTCCCATGGTCCTCACCCCCATGGCCATCCACCTCGGGAAATTTTACCTCACCACGGGAAAACCCGGCGACGCCATCACCGCATACCAGCGCGCACTCGCCACTTTCCCAAGCGATCTCCCCGCTCTCCTCGGCCTTGCGGAGGCATACACCCAAGCCGAACTGCCCGAAAAAGCCTCAGAAACTCGCGCTAAAATCACCGCTCTCCGCGCTCCATGAAATCCGCAACACTTGGCACTTGGAAAATCCCCGCCACTTTCTGACGCTCACTCCCATGTCGCACAGCCACATCGACGTCCGCTACGTCGCCAATCTCGCCCGCCTCGAACTCACCGACGAGGAAGTCGCAACCTTCCAGCCACAGCTCGAAGCCATCATCAACCACGTCGAGGCCCTTTCTAAACTCGAAATCTCCGGCATCGACGCCACCGCACACGCCACCGAGATTTTCGGAAAAATGCGCGACGACACGCCACACACCAGCCTCAGCGCCGCCGCCGTTCTCCTGAACGCGCCGGATCAAGCCCAAGGCCAAATCCGTGTCCCCAAAGTCGTCACCGACGCGTAATGCTCCGTCTTCCTGCAACCCTTTCAATTTCACCGCTTCTTCCATGACCATCGCCCAGCTACGCCGGCAGCTCCTCGCCGGGGACACCACCCCTGCCGCCATCCTCCATCACCTCGCCGGAGAAATTTCCGCGCGCGACGGACAAACCGGCGCTTACCTCTCGCAACAACTTGAATCGGCCCTCGCAGAAGCCGCCACCGCCGACCTCAGCCTCCCACTCGGCGGCATCCCCATCGCCATCAAAGACAACATCAACGTCCTTGGCCACCCCTGCACCTGCGGCTCCAAGTTCCTCGAAAATTTCATCTCACCCTACGACGCCACCGTCATCCGCAAACTCCGCGCCGCCGGGGCCATCCCCTTCGGCCGCACCAACATGGATGAGTTCGCCATGGGTTCTGCCACGGAGAATTCCGCACTCCAAGTGACGCGGAATCCCCACGACCTTTCACGCATTCCCGGCGGCTCTTCCGGCGGATCCGCAGCAGCCGTCGCAGATCTAACCGCCATCGCCGCACTTGGCTCAGACACCGGCGGCTCCATCCGCCAACCCGCATCCCACTGCGGCGTCGTCGGGCTAAAACCATCCTACGGCCGCGTCTCACGCTACGGGCTTGTCGCCTTCGCCTCCTCACTCGACCAAATCGGCCCAATCACCCACAGCGTGGAAGACGCCGCTCTCATGCTCCAAGCCCTCGCCGGCGCGGACCCACTCGACTCAACTTGCCTCGACGCCCCAGTCCCCGACTACCTCGCCACTCTCAACGATGGCGTCAAAGGCCTCAAACTCGGAATCCCCAAGGAATACTTCGGCGATGGCATCGACTCCGGAGTCCGCAAAAACGTCGAGGCCGCCATCCAAGCCCTTGCCGCACAAGGCGCTGAAATCGTCGAAATTTCGCTGCCGCACACCGAGCATGCCGTTGCCACTTACTACGTCATCGCCCCGGCGGAAGCCTCGTCCAACCTCTCACGCTTCGACGGTGTCCGCTACGGCCACCGCGCCGCAAACCCTGCCGATATCCTCGATCTTTACAAAAAATCTCGCGAACAAGGCTTCGGCCCCGAGGTCAAGCGCCGCATCATCCTTGGCACTTACGTCCTCTCTTCCGGTTACTACGACGCCTACTACAGCCGCGCCCAAAAAGTCCGCACACTCATCCGCCGCGACTTCGAGAACGCCTTTTCCCAAGTCGATGCCATCCTCTCGCCGGTCGCCCCAAGCCCGGCCCGTAAAATCGGTGGCTGCTCCGGAGACCCCCTCCACGAGTATCTCTCAGACATCTTCACCCTCGCCGCCAACCTCGCTGGCATCCCTGGCATCTCGATCCCCTGCGGCACGACTGACTTCGACGGCGGCACGAATCTCCCCGTAGGCCTGCAAATTCTCGCACCCCACCTCGGCGAGGCAAAACTCCTCCAAATCGCAAAAGCCGCAGAACGCTAACCCTGCAATTTCTCAACCTCCACCTGCACCTCCATCCGGCAACTCCCCGTGCCGTGATAGTTCCCACGCACCGGCGCGACGTCTTCATAGTCACGCCCAACGGAAATTTTCACATACCGCTCGTCCGCTAACGTGTTATTCGTCGGATCAAAGCCAATCCATCCCGCAGCCGGCAAATACACCTCCGCCCAGGCATGCGACGCCTGCGCACCGACCAAGCGATC
>JBEGOB010000237.1:0-3842 GCA_041182265.1 Verrucomicrobiota bacterium
CGGACACCCGTTCGCGAGATATGCCGATGACTTCATCGTGCTGGTGAAAAGCGCGAACGCGGCGAAACGGGTGCTGGCATCGTTGGTCCGTTACTGCGAGGGACACCTGCAACTGATAGTCAACCGCGCCAAAAGCCGCGCCGCGCCGCTCAAAACCTGCGAGTTCCTCGGATACCGACTGAACCAACGGGCCAAGCTGGCGTGGACGGACAAGGCGCGCCACCGCTTCAAGGAGCGGATCAGGGAAATCACCAGTCGCAACCGCGGGCACAAGGTCCAGACCGTCATCGACGAGCTGAATTTATACACTCGCGGCTGGCTCAACTACTACAAACTCAGCTCCACCTACAAGGAGGTGCTGGCGCTGTCAGTCTGGGTCAGGCGGAGGGTGAGGTTGTATTACTGGAAGCAGTGGAAACAGCCGCGCACGCGCCGCCGTCACCTGCTGGCGCTGGGAACAGATCCCGACACCGTGCACATGGCGACGCGCAGCCGCAAAGGCTACTGGCGGATGAGCCAGAATGAGATTGTGCGATTCGCGCTGAACAACCGTTGGTTAGGAGAACAAGGGGTTCCGGACATGAGAGCCATCTGGATTGCACTTCACTACGGGCCAAAGGCCCGAGTCTGATTGGAACCGCCCTGTACGGAGCCGTACGCAGGGTGGTGTGGGACCGGGGAGCTAATTACTCCCCGGGATCCGATTCTGCTCTTCTATTTCTTCTGACGGCGGCGATTCAACACGGAGAACGACAAAGCTACCGATGCCAAAAGTAGCGATGATGGTTCCGGTATTGCTATCTGAGTCTTGAAGACATCACCACTCTGGAACTTAATCCCAGAAACTTTGTCAATCACGATGTTCATTACCGGCGCGGGGTCCGATGGAGTCACAAAGTTCCATCCTCCACTTGTATTGCCAACGGCATTGAAATAAGTGGATGTTCCTACGGATGTGCCGTCGTAGAATCTTATTGCAAGAGGCGTGCCAGCAGACGGTTCGGGGAATGGGGTCCCGCCCAATATGGTTGTGGTAGAAAACCTGCCGGAAACCTCCAATCCATCGTCTCCCATCGTCGTTGACGCAAGAACAACCCAATTCCCTCTGAATGGATTTGTGATGATTGCTTGGTCATAATAGCCAAGCTGAACAAGTGTGCCGTCTACCGTAGCAGCGGAGCCTGCACTTAATGGGTTTGAATTGCTGTCGAGCAATAATGCAGACGGATTAGAAGAGACTGACCAGTTGATCACGACTGTCGCTGCGTTAGCAGCGAGAGCGGTGATTGTGAATATTAATGCTGAGCAAATGGTTTTCATCTGTTAATTTGTTAGGGGCGGATTATCATTGTGTCTGTGGCGGTGAGTGAAGGGTCTGCCACGCTGGTTGCGGTAAGTTGAAGGACAATTCCGTATTCATCGGCTGGAAAGGTCACTGTCGGATTGAGTATGGTTGGATCGGAGAAGGTGACGCCGGGCGGCCCTTGAACAACCGACCATTGAACGGAAACACCTCCGCCTGCGGGATTGCTCGCGGCACCTGCAAGGAGCGCCGAAGTGTCGCTGGAATCCAAAGGCTGATCCGGCCCCGCATCTACGTTCAAGGCGCCAAGCACCTGTCCTGAACGAACTTGAAAAATAAATCTCCCAGGAATCGTGCTGTTCCTGCTCCGGTAGATCAACCCAGTTGTAAAGTTCGAAACTTCTGTTGTAGGGTTAGCGTCTAGCTGGACCAGTGTCTGACCAGAATATTGAAGCTCCACAGTCTGATTGCTGCCATTGGACAGACCCGAGCGGGATGGAGATCCGCCATAGCCATCCACCCCGGAACTCGCATCGCCAGTCTCCCAGCGAATCATGTCGTAGTTAAACTCGATGTCAAAATTGCCGGTGCCAGTGTCTGAACGATCAATCAGTACTAACTGAAAGCTGTTGAGCTTGTCGTCACGTCCCGCGTAATATCCAACCTTTATCCAGTTCACGCCGAAGGCGGGTCTTCCACCAACAGTTTCGATCCCATGGGAGTATCGAACTATCTCAGAATTCTCCCCACGGGTATCAACATCGGCCCAGAACGGCGCAATAATTGGGTGACCTAAAACGCGCAGCGGATCAGGCGTGAATGCTCTTTTTGGTTCGATGAAGGTGATATTTCCGTTGTTGTTGATGTAACACTCCTCCCATGTTGTTCCGAAAAGATTGATGGGGAAATCTATAGGGATGAGGTCAGGAGTTCCGTCTTCATCAGGATCAGCCGAACCATCATCGTTCTCTGGTATCTCGAACTCATCGAATCCAGGGCGCACTGCGCCCGGCCTCACTCGTATCCGATAGAACATCTTCGGCTCCGTCGGAGTGGAAAAACCGTAAGTCACAATCTCTCCCGTGCCCGGTGCCACAATTCCTGTATCCATCCAATCGACAAGATCAGGACTGACTTCCACAAGGTAGTTCAAGCCGCGCTCTGTCGTCCAACTGACTTGATGATTGTCGGCATCGCCGACAATCCCAACTTTGATCGTCTGCTGGGCAGACGCGTGAAACGCGAAGATGAGTGCGAAAAAAAGGGTAAGGTGTGATCTCATTGTGCGGCCGCCCCTTCTACATTGGTCTTGCTAAACCGGGGCGCTTGCGCCTCGGCTTCTTTCTTCGGTGGCTCCACCTTCCAGAAGTTCAGAACGATGTCCTTCGGAACCGGAGGATTGGCGCGAAGCTCCGCTTCCGCTTCCTTGCGTCTAGCCTCTCGCAATTGATAGGCAGCGCGGAGACCCTCGCCGTCGGTGGCGTAAAGCTCATGCAACGCAACAATCGCATCGTAGCCTTCCGACTCGCCCGCTGCCCCCTGAATCATTCTGAAATCTGGCACGCCCGTCGGCAAGTCCGCAGGGGCCTGAAACATTGATTCTGCGCGAAGTGAGGCCGCCGAAACATCGCCCACTCCCATGAAAGTCACGAAACTACGATCCCCTTTGCTGAATGAAGCGAAGCCAGTGAGATACTTGAAATCCACATTGCTCCACGCCTGATACTCTTTCCCGCCTTCCCACCACCGCAGCAATGTCGCGCGGTTATCCACTACGGATGCAGAAAGAAACAAACTCGTCGTGCGCTGCTGCTTCTCCTGCCACTCCAAGTAGGCAGGCGAACTCTTGAACGCTGCCACGGTGGCAGGATCAATCACCGCTGGTGGCGGAGGTGTGGGGTCGGGAAAGCCCGGATCCTCGACTCGATTGATGATCATCTTACGCCGCTCAAGTGGAATCTCCTCGGTGCTAAGAATCTTGAACTCGTGCTGAACCTTTGAAGGCGGTGGCGGTGGTGGCGTTCCGTCGGATAGGATGCCGTCGATGGTGACGCGCTCTTGTGCGATTGCCGCGATGGGCAAGCAGAGTGCTATTACGTGTGTTAGAATAGATGTGGCTTTCATCGTGTTTTCTTCATTTCTTGCAGAATGTCTAGCTCATCCACGGCGGGGAAGGAAGCCCGAATTCAAATTGGAGCGTTGCCCGCCGTTGGATGGAGCGTCTTGTGTGTGCCCAGCGTGGGCACGTTGTAAATGGGGTTCAAGTCCCCTGTAGGAATACCAGAACATGAAAATGAAGAAACTACCATCTGAAGCCAACTCGGAGAAGGGCGACCTTTCCGGGGAAGGAAGGCTAGGAGAATGCCCGAAGGGCCGCGCCAGCGGTAACTCCATCAATGCGAAGCCTGACCGCATGGACGGAGCCCGGCGGAGTCAAAACCGCGAGCTGATGAACAAGAACCGAATAGAAGGCCGAGACGGCGCGTCGAGGGGGCACAAGCAAGCGACGAATAGGAGCGCGGTAGCTTCATCCACCACG
>JBEGOB010000238.1:0-3151 GCA_041182265.1 Verrucomicrobiota bacterium
CGTCATAAGGTCTATGCCCGTTCCCACTCGGGGCCGGGCTTTTTTTTTGTGCCGCCGGTTAGCCGACCAACCGCGGTGCCGCAACCGGTGCGGCGGGTTGGAAGGGGATTCGGCCGACGGCTCACCAGCTCGAAGTGGATTCCATCGGGCGGATTGTCGCGTGGATCAATACTCTTTCCGAAGCATCACACAGGTCGATTGTCGTCCAGCCTCCGTAATGATGCAGATTCGATCCCCACCGCCGATCTGGTAGCAGATCAGTATGCGGTCGCCGTTTGTCAGGGCATCCTCGTTCGATTGCTTGTCCTCGTCGCCAAGGCTCCCCCAGTCGTCGCAGTGATGGCGGTCCTTCCCAGCGGGAAGCGCGGTTGCATGATGCGGTATGCCATGGCTGTTTCAGTCGTTGGAAAGTTCCCCATTGCGGATGGCGCTCACCGGTGGCGACTAGGCCGGGGGCTAGCATATCCTCGACCAGTGCCTTCGGCGGCCGCGGGCGGTGAGATTTTCCAGTCTGCATCTTCGACGCTCTGGCGGTGGCGCGGCAGTAGGACGGCAGATCGTCCCCCGGGTTGAAGCTGGGCCGGCGAAGCTGGGTCATCAGGTCTGTCGAATCGGTGGCGTCGAATATGCGGGCCATCAGTCGGACCCAGTTGGTGATTTTTTCTGGATCGGCGGTTCTGGAGTGGTGGCGGACTTCGAGCGTTTGATGGCGGAAGTAGGAATGGATCTGGCGCTTGCGGTAGCGGGAAATGTAGAGGTCCTTGATTTGCTACATCGTCCGGCAGTCGTCGATTTTCTGAAAGATGGATCGGCAGGCCTCGTGGTGGTTTTCAGCGTCATGGAAGGATGCTGAGAGGTTGGACGCCAGCAGGCTGTTCTCATGACCGCCCGCCCTGAGACAAGGATGATTGCAACGCTCGACCGTATTGAGGGTGAAACCGGCTGGCGTCCCTAGGATGTGTGTGTTGCGCCAAGAGGCTAGTGGAGGCCACCGGCGATTAAAGAACATCTGCTTAAAAAAGTTGTATTCCCGATCTACTGCGAGCACGCCCGTTACCTCGCGATCGAAAGCAATCCCCGAACTTGTGGTATGTATGCGAAGTTTGCTGTTCCGTGTTTCTGGGGGACCCGAGAGGGCCATTCCCTGACCAACGAAACTCGTGTCGTGAAACGGCAGTTACCATTGTCGGCGAAATGTTATGGTTGCAGGTGACGGCCTGCGCATAGTCGATGTATTCCGAGTCATGAACATCTTTTTGCGCAGGTGCTGGATTTGTCGTCACCTTTGAAGGTGGTTTCCACCGACTTCCACCCGAATGCGAAAACCTTGGACCTTGTGATTGATTTCGAGAGTGGAACGCATTTTGCCGATCCCGAAACTTACGAGCTTGGCCTGACTCACGAAACCGTCCAACGCTCTTGGCTGGACCTGTGATTCTTCGCAGCACAGCGCAATCCTCCAGGTGCGTGTGCCGCGCATTAAAACTCCGGCAGGAGGTGTCAAGGCTGTCGAGCTTCCATGGGCCGAGCCAAACGGCGGGTTCTCGCTGCTGATGGAACGGTTTTTTTGCCGAACAGGAGGTGCCTGTCATTCTACCTATCTCTCTTTGGGTTACAATGCGATGGTGCTCAATGTGACGCCCAGTCTCGCGCAAAAAATGGCGATTCTTTCATTCTCGGTCATCGTTCCCAGCGGCGCATTCGGGCCCGGTTATTGCTAGAATTATCGCAGGAAATTTCCTCCCTGTCGGTAGTTTAACCGACTTGAGGGATTGGAAGGATAGCTGTCCAATTCTCGCAGTTCGAGCCCGGAATTGGTTCAAAGCAATTCGGAATGCTCCGCTGTTTGGACAGGTTCAACGGCTGTTTCAGAAGTCTCCATCCCGAAGTAATTTCCTAATAGATACCTATAAAACCGACTGCCATGTAGGCGCTCAACCCTCATCTAAACAGTCATGACAATTACCTACGAAGACTCCAGATCGCTTAAATTCCCCCCCCCATTGAAAAGTCTTTTTGTCGTCAGGCTGCTGCTTCTTATTCCGGCATCGGTCGTATTTCTTCTCTTCAGCGAAAAGATTCTATTACAAGGTTTATCCGATCTGGCGGCGCAAGCGGTCAACCAAAACCGAGGGGATGAGATCATCTGGCGCTTCCTGCTGGACAGGATGATTGCCCCGAATGGAAAGAGCGCGCATTCAAGCGGATACTCCTGGGAAGAGGCCCAACGTTCGGAAAAGTTGAGCTTTCTGAGAATCCCATCTGCTCCCTCCGTCTAACTATTTAATCTTTACCCATCCATGATTAAACCACTGAAAATTTTCAGCATCTTCACTTGTCTGATATCTATCGCCGCAGCTGAAGACCTCGTCAACCTAGTGAATCCCCTGCAGGGAACCGACTCCGTGAGAGAGTTTTCCCACGGTAACACCTATCCAGCGGTCGCACTGCCTTTCGCGATGAACGCTTGGTCGCCGTTTACCCAACCGGTAATGGATTCATTTTACTATCAGTATCGTAGCGACAAGCTCCGCGGCCTGCGCCAGACGCACCAGCCGAGCCCGTGGATCGGCGATTACGCGGCGTTTGCCGTGATGCCTGTCAGTGGTGCGCTGGTCTGTGATGAAGAGCGACGTGCGTCGAAGTTCAGCCATGAACGCGAAGTGGCACAGCCCCACTATTATAAGGTGGAAATTGAGACTTGGGGTGTCACCGCCGAACTCACGCCCACCGAACGCTGCGCCTCGTTCCGATTCACCTATCCGGTGGATAAGGATGCATTCGTGATTGTTGATGGATTTCCCAAAGGCTCCTCGATCGAGATCCAGCCGGAGCTGAATCGGATCGTCGGCTGGGTGAAAAACAACAACGGCGGCGTGCCCGAAAATTTCGCCAATCACTTCATCTTACAATTCGATCAACCATTCCTCGATCAAGGAACTTGGAAGCCCGGCTCGAAGCCGTCGAAAGAGCTCAAAGCCGAAGACAACCACGTCGGTGCGTGGGTGAAAATCGATCCCAAGAAAGGCCCGGTGACTTTCCGCGCCGTGTCATCGTACATCGATCTCGCCCAAGCGGAAACCACGCTCGCCAAGGAAATCGGCGACAAGGATTTCGACGCGGTCAAAGATGCGGCCCGCAAGCGCTGGAA
>JBEGOB010000239.1:0-10120 GCA_041182265.1 Verrucomicrobiota bacterium
ATCCAGTGGATATCCTTACGTTCAACGAAGAGACTCTCTTTGACAAATAGAGGCGAAACAGAAAACGGCCTTCCCTTCATAGCTAACAGGACAGCAATAATTCTTTTATTCTCTTTAAGAACATCCGGCCCAACCCCATAAGCAGGGCCGAAGCTCCGATAGGCATAAAGAATTGCACACGCCTCATGACACAAGCTTTCGTTAACCCGCTTGATATCAGTAGTGGCTGGCAGCGACATGCCGATTTGATGTCGAAAATCCGCTACGATACACTGATTATAAAGATTCTGCGGGTCAAACTTCTTAAGTAAAACCTGCTCTCTTCCAAAAGTTCGGTCAAACTTGTCGAATCTCCGCCGATACTGCAATTGGAAATCACTGAAATCCAACTTGCAATTGCTGTGTTTGAGCCTTTGCTGGAAAAATGAAATTTTAAAACCAATGGGCGGCCTTACATAGCCAATCACTAGAATTCTATCAAAAAATGGATTTAAGAAAATACGGAGTTCTTCAATTCCCGCCTCGTCGATCAGCGTAAGGGATTCGCCCGAAAGAATCGAATTTTTCGCGTTCGATTCTGAGAGTAATTTCGAAAATTGACTTCTCAAAGAATCTCTTGCGAGAGCAACTTGTTCAGGTGTCTCTCCACGCTTTTGAAACCAATGATATCGATGCGGTTCACTTGCAAACATCGCATAGAGTGCAGCCCCCATATTTCGCCGGTCGCCGAGAGTTAAGTACTGCCAATCCGTGTTATCCTTTTCTTCTGCTAGATTCAATTGAACCGAAGTGGTGCCGGTCTTGTGCATGCCTATGTGAATCCAACAAGACTTCATAAATATTAAAAGTTACCGAAATACTTCGTGAATGGGCCAGGTTTTTCAGAAGTTTTAATGGTTTTATTGGAATCTTTTCATAAGATTCGTGTGCTCGTCAAACTTTTTCAACTAACTGAGAATATTCGAATTTCTCATAAAATGCCCATGAAAAGCCTAGTGAAGACAACAACCAATGATCATTCGCTTATCGCCGCGCTAGGATGCGAGACTCTTGGCGGGCTTTTTTTTGATCGAGAAAATCGGCCCGTTGTTCTGAGTTTCCAAAAAACTCTGTATTAAACGGCTGCGGCCATTGAATGCGGCAACGCCCTCTTACATCAAAACATCGCTGTGAAAGAGTGCCTCGACCTTGACTGGTGGTAAGAAGGAGATCGATAAAGTTCCGAACTCGACGATTTCTCGGTTTTTCAGAATGCTTCCAGAAAGCATCCAGTCCACCCTGGAATGTTAGTTCGGGTAAATCATACACCGCACGTCCTAAAGTGATCACCGGGACATGATGAACCAAACCCGATATTCCAACGGAGCTATTGATATTGACGACGCCACGGGAGTGAGAAAGCAAAGTCGGCAAGTGCACGCGATCTACATAAAGAAGTCTGCCTCGCCCAAGCCTTTCATCCAAGCCGGCAATGAGGTCCATGTAATCTTTGTAGCCACGATCCATTGGATGCACTTTGAAGACGAGCTGACTATCAGGCGGTGCGTTTTTTTCAAATGAGTGCACCACGAGTTTGATGAATTGCTCGATTGAGCGGAAATCAGAACATTGAGTGATCTGCGTATCACTGTGCACTTGGAGCGGCACTGCATAATACTTTCCCGACATTTCATTAGCGAATAGGCCGTCATATTCACAATCCCGACTCCGCTCGAAAAAACGCCAGAGGTGAATCACACCGTGTTTGAAATGTCCCCATAGCTTCATTTCACGCTGATCGACAAAATGTGGGAAGAGCGGAGAAGTGATGCGGCTCAGAAGAAAATTCCCACAGAAGGCGATCAGCTTGGCAGGCGTGCTGACTTGGCAAAGTTCAGGTGGAGTCTCGACCGAAACTGGGGGAGCGGATCCATTCAAGAGTTTCCGCCAGGCCTCTGCCATCGTAGGGAGTGGCTGTGTCTGCCGACTGAAAACCGTTACACAATTGGGGCGAATGAGCCCTAACTCAAAAACAAAGCAGCCAAGGTTCAGCTCTTCGGCGAGTTTCCATGCAACTTGATTGTAGGGGCGGTAGTGATTATAAACGAAAAATGTATCATAGCTCTCCCGCTGGATGAGATCCCTCAGCCAATTTTGAAATTGCGCGAGAGGACTCCTGAACAGGTGAGTTCGAATCCCACGAAATTGATAAATCAGGTCGGGAGCGCAGAAAAATACTTTGCCGACCTCATGACCCGCATCTTGAAGATCCAAGGCCAGGAGTGACATCCCCGCCTCCCAGTCACCCTGCACAATGAGGATTTTTCGCTTTTTGAGGTTTGTTGGCTCGGACCTAGCCATCTCAGACAGTCCGTATGAAACATGACGAGGGCCGGGGGGGCCTCCTTCGCCCTCCAATGTGGAATCTTTTGAGCGGGTGGTGCCAAAAAAAAGGGAGTGCAGCATAGAAGTGGTCCGCCAATGCGTCATTTTGCATTTTAAAATTCAACCTTCAGAGAGTGGTATTCAGAGACTAGCATTAAGCCGTCAGGGTATGAAATCACAAAATGCCGTCAATATCGAAAAGACGGCATCCCAGAGAGTGGGCAAGCAACCGCTCACCAACGAATGGCGGCAGCCGCCCAAGTCAGCCCCGCTCCAAATACAACCAGCACGATGTGCTCTCCACGTTTGAAAGCTCCGCTGCGGTTCGCCTCGTCCAAGGCGATGGCGACAGCCGCGGCAGAAGTGTTGCCGTATTTGTCTAAATTCACGAAAACCCGCTCGTTAGGCACGGCAAGACGGTCCGCAATCGCGTCGATAATGCGTAAATTTGCCTGATGGGGAATGACACATGCGATGTCCTCCGCCTGCAATCCGGAGCGCTCGATCACTTTTTCTGCGGCCTCTTTCATGCGATTGACGGCATGTTTGAAGACCTCCTTGCCCATCATCGTCAAAGTGAAAAGTTGATCACCCACGTTGCTATTGGTGATCGGACAGGCGCTTCCGCCGCCGGGAATGTTCAAGAGATGAGTGAGATTTCCATCCGTTCCCATTTCAGTCGCAAGGATCGCCCCCTCTTCAGGACCGGCAGCTCGCAAAACTGCTGCACCAGCACCGTCGCCAAATAAAACACACGTGGTCCGGTCCTGCCAATTGGTCACCGTGGATAGTTTCTCAGCGCCAATGATGAGAGCATTTTTGAAGGCACCGTCAGAAATCAAGCGTTTGGAAATTTTCATCGCATACAAAAAGCCCGAGCACGCTGCGGAAATATCAAACGCAACGGCACGATTTGCTCCGAGCATTTGCTGTACATAACAGGCCGTCGCAGGCGTTGGCGTATCCGGGGTAATCGTCGCGACAATGATGAGCTCGATGTCCTCTGCCGCAATTCCGGCCTGCTCCAGCGCACGCCGAGCCGCATGTGTCGCCATGTGAGAAGTAAATTCACCCTCCGCTGCGATGCGACGCTCGCGAATTCCAGTCCGACTGACAATCCACTCGTCACTGGTGTCAACCGCAGCCGCAAGTTCGGCATTGGTTAAAATTCTTTCCGGCACATAACTGCCTGTTCCCGCGATGCAAACTTGGATGGCCGACGACGTCAATTCACTCATGCGAGGGGAGACTGAAACTCACGAGCGCCCCCCACAAGCGCGAAGTGGAAATTCAAGCATGCGAAGATACTTAGACAGTGCCTGCTGTGTGGATCGATGCCAAAGCCTCTTCAATCCGAGGATTGACGCGGGTCTCCACGGTTTCCAAGCCAACACGAATCGCATTCCTTACGGCAAGAGCCGAAGAAGATCCATGAGCAATGATGACCACTCCGTTTACTCCGAGAAGTGGGCTGCCACCGTATGTTTCATAACTGCTCTTCTCTTTCAAGGCCTTGAATGCGCCCTTCGCAAGCATGGCACCCGCGATTCGCAGGGGATTGCCCTTAATCTCAGTCTTAAGCCATTTGGAAACAGCTGTTGCTGTGGCCTCGATGGTTTTGAGCATGATATTGCCGACGAATCCATCACAGAGCACCACGTCCAGCTCGGTTTCAAAAAGATCACGGCCTTCGACATTTCCTACAAAATTGATTCCCGGCGTCTGCCGCAAGAGCTTGAATGTCTCTTTGGTAAAAGTCGTCCCCTTCTCGTCTTCCTCGCCGTTTGACATGAGACCCACTTTAGGATTCTTCACGCCAAGCACTCCCTTGGCGAATGCCGTGCCCATGATTGCGTAAGCCACAAGATGTTCGGGCTTTGCCTCTGGATTTGCCCCGGCATCGAGAATATGGCAGATTCCAAACTCATTTGGGAGTGCCGAAGCAATGCCCGCACGGTCCACTCCAGGAAGTGTCCGCAGTTTCAAGGTGGCTGCGGCAACTGCCGCCCCTGTGTTCCCAGCGGAGACGAAAGCATCTGCAGTTCCCGCCTTGACCATATCCATGGCAAGACTGATCGAGGACAATTTCTTGCGTCTCACGGTCTTCGCGCCGGGCTCCCCCATCCCAATCACCTCGGGCGCGTGAACAATACTCACCCGTGGATCGGTCAAATCGAGCCCTTGCTTTTGACTCTCGGCCTCCAAAATCTCTTGAACTCCCACCAAATAAAGGTGCTTGAGCTTCGGGTAAAATCGCAGTGCGTCGATTGCAGCTCCGATATTGACGGCTGGGGCGTGATCCCCGCCCATGGCGTCGAGTGCGACTTTCATTGAGTGCGTTTGAAAACGTTTGAAAAAATCAACTTGGGCATAAAATAACGAAAAATTACCGCCTGAGGACATGCCCCAAACGGTAACTGATAAAATACATCGTGCGCCCAGCTCTTAAAGAGCTTCCACGTCGAGCACTTGCCGGTCGCGGTAATACCCACAAGATGGGCAGGCAATGTGCGATGGCACTTTGCTTCCGCACTCAGGGCAGCTCTTGAAGATCGGTGCACGCCAACGGGTTGCGCCACGGCGCATTTTCTGACGGCTTTTGGATTGGCGGCGCTTTGGTACGGCCATGGTCTTAGTTCAGTTAGGGTTGGTCCTTTAGGTCCTTTAAAATGTCGAGAGCTGACCAACGGTCATCACTCTCGGCGCGGGGCGGAGTGGGTAGCTCATCTTCGGCCGACTTGTCCACTGATAAATATCGGGAATCGATTTCACACTTCTGCGGCACGTCTCCTTCTTCGCACCTTGGGTCCACGGGAAAGTTGATCAAAATCTCTTCACGCAAGGCATCTGATGCATCAATTTCACCCTCCCGCTCGATTTCAAGTGAAACCGCAGCGCCCTCAAGCCGGATCGTTTGGATAAACGGATGCAAGGTTCTCACGCACGTGAATTCAAAAGGCGCGGACAAACTCCCGGTCAAAAGCAACTCCGGGCCGAAGCGCTGCACCCAAAGTTCGTATTCCAGCGGCCCCGTCGCCTGAGCATCGCCCTCGGGCAAATCAAAAATTTCCTTCGGCAGTTCACCAGAAACCCACTTCCCCTCTTCTGGAAGCGCCGCAAGATCGATCATTAAACGTCCTCTCATGCGCGAAATGTAACCGCCCGCTGCCCGCCGCCAAGTCACAATATTTGACAGCACACGACTTTCATTTCCCGCTCGTATCCAGCTTCATGGGCGATAAGCTCCCCGCCATGCCCATCAACATTCCCTTACTTTCTCGTATTTGCGAAGCTCCCGGAGCCCCGGGGTTTGAAAAAGAAATCCGCAAACTGGTCCTCACCGAGCTCGAGGGACTCGTTGACTCTATACGTGTCGATAACATCGGCAACGTCATCGCTTTCAAAAAGGGAAAGTCTTCCGCAAAAAAAACCATGGCCGCCGCTCACATGGATGAAATTGGCTTCATCGTCACCCACATCGATGATCAGGGCTTCGTCCGCTTCAATCCTGTCGGTGGTTTCGACCCTAAAACTCTTACCTCTCAACGAGTCATCATCCACGGACGCAAGGATGTTATGGGCGTCATGGGTTCCAAACCGGTCCACATCATGACACCTGAGGAAAAAAATAAGGCGGTCAAAATCACCGATTATTTCATTGATACCGGCCTCCCGAAAAAAGACGTGGATCACTCGGTCGCCATCGGCGATTTCGTCACACGCCACTCGCCACTCATCGAGATGGGAGATTGCGTCAACGTGAAATCACTCGACAACCGAGCATCAGTCTTTGTCCTCATCGAGACCTTGCGCGAATTGGTTACGACCAAACGAGTGCCTTCCTACGACTTTTACGCCGCTTTTACCGTCCAAGAAGAGGTGGGCCTGCGTGGCGCACAAGCCGCCGCGCTTGAAATCCAACCTCATTTCGGCTTCGGACTCGACACGACCATCGCCTACGATGTCCCCGGTTCAAAGCCAGAAGAACGCTGCACTTCCCTTGGAAAAGGAGCCGCTATCAAGCTCATGGATTCTTCCGTGATCTGCGATTACCGCATGGTGGAGTTCATGAAAAACACGGCGAAGCACCACAAGATCAAGTGGCAGCCTGAAATCCTCGCAGCAGGGGGCACCGACACAGCCAGCCTGCAACGCATGGTTGCAGGTGGCTCCATCGCAGGCGCGGTCTCTATCCCCACACGCCACATCCACCAAACCATCGAATCCTGTCACAAGGGCGACATCGCCGCTTGCATCCAACTCCTCGCCGCCTGCATCTGCGAGTTGGACCAACACGACTGGAGTCTCTAAAAAGTCGAATTAAGCGAGCTTCACCATCAGACGCCCGTCCCCGGTCTCCCGGGGACGGGCGTTTTTCATTCAATCTCCCTCCAAGCCTCTCATCATGAATTATTTAAGGTAAATTAGGCAACTCCTCACGAAACTAAAGACACCTTAAAGAAATTTTTAAAAAATTTGAGAACCTGACGAAATTTTCCCCTGCAGAAAAAATTTTCCTGACTGCCGCTAGCCCCATTCTACCAAGCCCCCATCCTTCCCGAGCCTAGAAATTGCTGGGAATTCACTTTGTAAATACATGACCATAAACACAACATCTTGTATTGTGAATAATTTGTGGATACCACATGGAGAAAAACTGGATTGACCCTACCCCGCTTCGACTGACAGTGTCCTCAACGCTGCGCCTCGCACGGTTCACCCATTTTCAACAAACTTCAAGTCGCCAAAACCACCATGTCCACCACCACCACTGTCGCTATTGGAAACCGCACTTTCACCCTGGATCGTGAAAAAGCCGAGCTCGCCTACGCCGGCAAGCGCGTCATCAACGGCAAGGAAACCATGTTCTTCAACATCCTCCCCCTCAAATACCAGTGGGCGTATGACCTCTACAAAACGATGAAGAATAACCACTGGGAGCCCGAGGATATCTCAATGCAGAAGGACGTCGAGCAATGGCGCTCCGATGAGATCTCCGACGTGGAACGCTGGATTATCAAAATGGGCATCGGCTACTTCTCCGCAGCAGAAGGCATCGTCGGCGACAATGTCCTCCACGTCGTCCGCGAAGTCGTCACCGCGCCCGAGCTGAAGCTCGTCCTCGGCCGCCACGCACACGAGGAAAACATTCACGCGGACAGCCTCGTCTACATGATCTCATCCCTCGGCATCAACCCGCACGAATGCGAAGCGATGTTCGAAGATGTCCCATCCATCACCGCGAAAAACAACTTCGTCGTCTCCAACAGCAAGGCTCTCCGCCGCGACATCGACCTCACAGTCACCGCCAACAAGCAGGCACTCGCCAAGAATATTTTCATGTTTGGCCAAGTCATGGAAGGCACCCAATTCTATGGCCTCTTCGGCATGATTCTCAGCCTCTACCGCCAGAATAAATTTCCCGGTATCGGTCAAATGTTCCGTTACACCCTGCGCGACGAATCCAACCACATCGAGGTTTTCCGGAATCTCCTCATGGACCTCATCGACGAAAATCCCGATGTCTGGACCGAAGATTTCCGCGAAGACCTCCGCGCCACGATGAAAGAAGGCATCACCTTGGAAAAACAATTCATCCGCGACTGCCTCCCCGTTTCCGCCATTGGCCTCAATTCTGCTGATTTCGAAACCTACATCGACTACATCGCCGACCGTCGCCTCACCTCTTGCGGTCTTGCCCCGCTCAATGAATCCGTCTCCAACCCCTTCCCTTGGCTCGCCGAAATGATGGACATCAAAAAAGAAACCAATTTCTTCGAAGGTCGCGTCACGGAATACCAAAAAGCCTCCGCTCTCGCCTCCGTTGACGACGACGAGCTGTGAAAGTGCCGAGTGATCCCATCTCCACCCTTCTCTTTCATGCACGACATTAAAACATGCGAAGACCTCGAGGTCTGGAAACGCGACCGCCAACTCGCGACGCGTGCCCATGTTGCAAATCATGCCTCCAAGGCCGCAGCAACACCAAAAAACCGCTTCGTCTCCTAGCATCCCTCTTTGCGAACCACTCGCATCTTCCTCTGTCTGATCACGGGTCACTCGCCACTCTAAAACTTCGCCCGCCGCCCAACTCTCATACCACAAAAAACTCAACTCTCTCGCAATGTACCGCTCTCTTAACCTCAACGAGGACCTCGCACTCAAACAAGTCGTCACGGATCGCTTCACCCTCACCGACCGCGGGTTTAACTGGCGTGAAGTCCTCTCCAACGACAAACGCATCCCCGTCGCGGATATCACGATCACCCGCGGAACCGTCGATTCTCACTTCTCGCTCGAAGACGTCGCCGACGCCATCGGCGACTCTCTGGCAGACCTGTTGATTTCCCGCAGCGAGGACGAGCAATCCATCTTCTCCGACGTCAATCGCAAGTTCGTCTCTGACGTCGCACACTCCGTCGCCGCTTCTCTCACCAAATCCCTCGACGCCGGTGGCCGCCTCCGCCTTTCCGAGGGCGACCTCTACCTGCTGATCGAAAAAGCCCTCGTGGAAAACGAGGCGCATGACGTCGCCAAATCCCTCGCATTCCGCCGCTCCATGCAGAAAACCGGTGTCGTCGACGTGCACGTCGGCCCAAATTCCCTTCCCGTCCGCCTCATCCGCCGCAACGGCAACGTCGTCCCATGGTCGGAAACCAAAATTGAAATCGCCGTCCGCAAGGCCTTCCTCACCATCAAGGAAAATCCCGAGCCCGCCATCGACATCGCCAAGGGCGTCACCGAGCGCATCCGCCGCGGTGACCAATCCTTCGTCCACATCGAGGACGTCCAAGACATCGTCCAAGAAGAGCTCATGCGCCAAGGCCACTACAAGGCCGCCGAACATTACATCCTCTATCGCGCCCAACGCAACCGCCTCCGCATCGAGGAAGAAGCCAACGCCGAGGACCCCAACCAAGAACTCATGGTCACCGTCATCTCAGACGAAGGTGTCTCTTCGTTCTGGGACGGAAATGACCTCCGCAAACGCATCGCTTACGCCTCCATCGGCCTCGATCTCAACATCTCCGACGTCGAAATCGAACGCGAACTCCGCCGCTCGGTCGGCAACGAGATTTCTGAAAAGGACCTCAGAAACACCATCATCCTCAACGCCAAGGCCCTCATCGAAAAGGACGCCGACTTCGCGAAATTTGCCGGCCGCATCCTCCTCTCCTACATCTACGAAGAAGTCCTCGACTGGTCGATCTCACGTGACGGCATCGATAAACTCAAGGCCGCCCACAAACTGGCCTTCAGATCCTACCTCAAATACGCCGTTTCCATCAAACGCCTCCATCCCGAACTCCTCGAAGTTTACGACCTCGAGAAAATCGCCGACGCCTTCGATCCCACTGCCGACCTGGACTTCGATTACCTCGGCATCCAAACCCTCTACGATCGCTACCTGATCGTCGATAAAACCGGCGCAAAACCCCGCCGCATCGAGACCCCGCAATTCTTCTGGATGCGCGTCTCCATGGGCCTCTTCAAGAAAGAAAAGGAAAACCGCGAGGACTGGGCCATCCGCCTTTACAACCTCTACAAAGGCCGCCGCTTCTGCTCGTCCACCCCCACCCTTTTCAACTCCGGCACGCTCCACAGCCAGCTTTCCTCCTGCTACCTTTACAAAGTGGACGACTCCATCGAGTCCATCATGTATCGCGGCATCGCAGAAAATGCCTTCCTCAGCAAATGGGCCGGCGGCCTCGGCGGCTCATGGACCGCCGTCCGCGGCACCGGCGGCTACATCCAA
>JBEGOB010000240.1:0-7308 GCA_041182265.1 Verrucomicrobiota bacterium
GGCAGACGGAGTGGAGCGGGTATCCGAACTCACCTCTCTACTCTACCGCGCCGCAGACTGCCCTTGGATGTTTCCGCGCCTGCAACACATCTATCAATGGCACCTCGCCATAGCCGGAAAGCAAGCAGCCCTGGGTGAAATCGAACAACTCGCTCCCGACCTGGCCGTTGGCCTAACAAAAAAGCCGGGCGAAATCTGAACCGAAGGCGGCGAAAAGCATCCGACGATTATTCCTATGACACAATCGCGAGTGTCCATGTAGCAGCTTGGCCTTGATCCGGGAATCATCGAAACAGACCGCGAGTGAACCAATGATTCACTACCCACCGCACAACTCATGAAACGCATCCGCAGAAACAACAATCAATCCAACCAACCATGTCCCTTCAAGGTGGGCGACCGAATTCGCCCGATCGCGATGTTCCACTGCCACGACTACCGCAGAGGCGAGAGCTATGATGTGGTGAACATCGACCCCAACGACTCCACCCTCCAGGCCCGCGATGAGCATGGCCAAACTGGCAGATGGATCCGTTGGTGCGACTGCGAGAAATTCAATGAGATCGGCTGGGAATGGCTAAAAGGCCAACTCTCGGCGGAAGCCCTCGAACTCCTCTCGGCATTTGAGGGACTGCAAACCCTCAAGCTGCGCCCGGATCTCCGTATCGCCCTGGTAAAACAAGTGCCGGGCCTCAAAGACAAAGTGCTCGATGCATGCGTCACTCTCGAATCCAAACCCAACAAAGCCTGAAAAATTCATGAATCCCGCACCCATTGGCACACGCATTCAGGTGATTTCCAACGATAGCCGTCATCACTACCGAATCGGCGGCATCTACCGGGTCCATCAAGTCGATGGAGACGGCACCTTCAAGGCTATCGACGATCTTGGCATCGAAGGCGACTACCTCCGCTGGGAGCAGTGTCGGACGGTGGGCATCGGCTGGGAATGGATTCGCGAGCACCTCGACAGCCGTTCGCTGGATCTGCTTTCCGCCTTTGATGGCCTGGAGAATCTTAGCCTCCGTGATGATGTGGAAACCAAGGTCATCACTTCCATACCGAATCTCGCGGATACGATCCTGAACCTCATGCCCGCGGTGGATGAGGAAATGGAGCGACTCAAAAACGAATCGCCTGATGAAGAGGACGTGGATCTCGACAGCCTCTTCTCCTGATCCGTGCCATACCTTCTCAAGCAACTCAAAACCACTCCCATGATATCCCTCCTCCAAAAAACCTCCGCCGCTGTTTGTCTCCGTGGTTTCACCGATGGCGAGATGCAGAAAGCCAGCAGGTTTCTCAGCGCTCGCGGTCACCGGGTGGTGCGTTCCATGCAAGCCGCACAATGCGTGGTTGCTGGGCCGGATGCGGACAACTCCTTGCTGGAGAGTTCACGCGTTCGAGGACTGGAAGTGGTGACATGGAGTGCCATCCAAGAGGAAATCCGTGATGCCGGCATACTCTCGAAAATGACGGCGTGGGACGATGCCCCGCTCACGACTGAAACCGTTGATTCGTTGTTTCGTTCCAAAGGAGATTCTCGTTTTCTATTGGATCTTGAATTGCCAACGGAAATCCAATGTGCGGATGAAGACCAACGCTATGTGCCGCAAGCTGGGAGATTTGCAGGTTTGTGCTTTGACCAACCTTTCGTCGAGACCCTGCATGCGGTCCTGATGGGAATAAACCATGCCATGCCCGTGGCGCTCGAAGGCGAAACCGCGGCGTCGAAAACGACCGCCGTGCTCTATCTCGCGCATCTACTCGGGCAGCCAATCATTCGTCTCAACCTCAATGGCCAAACCGATGCCGGCGAATTGGTCGGTCGTTTCATACCCTCTGACCAAGGATGGAAGTTTCAGGAAGGCTCGCTGCCCGTTGCCATGTGCCGTGGCCACTGGTTGTTGCTTGATGAGATGAACCTCGCCGAACCCCAGGTGTTGGAACGTCTCAACTGTGCGCTGGAAACTACGCCGACTCTCGTGCTCAGCGAAGGCCACGGAACGGTGTTTGGTCCCGGCGGTGATGTGGAGGTCGCGAAGAACTTCCGACTGCTCGCCACGCTGAACCCAGCGGAATACTCAGGCCGTAGCGTGCTGAGTCCGGCTTTCCGCAACCGTTGGCTCATCTGGCACCAAGCGCAGGCAGCCGACGAATCCGCCATCCTTGCCATGTTGCGAACACTCGTCATCGGCGAGCAGCCCATTGTTTTATGGAAAGGAAAATCCTATCAGGCAAATACCACACCGGCGCTTTTCCCGCAGCTCCAGGATTTGGCGGATGTCGAATCCATCCTCGCCCGCTTCGCCATGTTTCACTGCACGGTGGCCAAAGCCGCAGGCGAGCCTGGCACTACACCGGGCCTTGCCCGTCATCGCCGTGAGCGTCATGTCTTCACGCGTCGCAACCTGCTCGCCACCCTGCAACTCTGCCAGAATCTCACCAAGATGCATGACGACCCACGCCGCGCCCTAAGCGATGCAATCCATCAAATCTACATCAACCGCTACGCCGACACCGCCGACCGCAAAGCCATCCAATCCCACCTCCGCGCTGCGGATCTGTTACACTGATGAAAATTCCATCCTCGGATCTGCTCCCCGAACTCCAATCTCTCGCGGCACTCGCCTCGTCCCTTCCCGACATCACAGTGGAAGTCGGCGAACCAGATTGCCCTTGGTCGTTCAACTGGGCGACCCGGATCATCACCACCAATCCGGAAGACCTAGCCTTGCGCGCACCCGACTATTGCCGTGGATTGATTCTTCATGAAGCCGCGCATGGCGCAATCACGCGCTACGGCCAGATCGTGCCCCGAGGCCTGATGGAATCGGAAACCGGACTCCATCACCTGCTCAATGTCGTCGAGGACTGCCGCATTGAAAACTGGCTGCAACAACGGTTTCCTGGCTGCCGCCCTTGGATTCGGCTTTATAACGACAGGCTCCTCACCTCTCCTACCGATCCATCAGCCCGCGCCAGATTGGCCGGCGATCCGGCGGGTGGATTTTTGCTTGGACTGCTCAGCGAATGGTGGAGGGAAGAAGCGCCATGCGATCTCCATCCTCTTTCGGCGGCCGCCATCGCCGAGGTAAAACCGCATTTCAATCAAGCCGTCGAAACATTTCCCGATCCAATACCACCGGCTGCGGAAAAGGTGCTCCGACTTTACGCCAGCCATCCGGTGGCGGCATGTCATCGCGCCGCAGACCGGGATGGCGACCCTACAGCGATGGAGTGTGTCATCCGCATGACCCAACACCGGATGTTGACTATCACCTGGACTCGCATCGCTCCCGTTTTCCGCAGACTGTTGGAGCATCCTGACAGCGAACCAACACGCCGCTTTCTGGCGGAGAGGGCGCAGAGGCAAATGGGCAGTCCAATTCATGCGGGAATTCCGCAAGCCGGTAACGGGGAAGACGATAACGCCCCACCGCTCCCGAGCGAAAAAGCCTACACCGATGCCGTCGCCCGCCATGGTGGCTTGATTGAATCCTGTGCCGAAGTAGTCCTGCACCAACTCATCGAAGCTTCACGCCCAAAAATAAGCCGCTTCCACCGTTCCGGGAATCAACTCGATTTACGTGTCGCTATGCAATTTGAGGCGGACCCGCGCCAACACGAGCGCCTTTTCCAACGCCGGACCCTGACCACGCATCCCGATCCCGCCTTCATTATTGTCGCCGACGAATCCTCTTCGATGCAAGGCGAACGCGCCCAAGCCACATTCGATGCCGTGGTGGTGCTACGTGAAGTTTGCCTGCGCCTCGGCATCCCGCTAGCGATGCTCGGCTTCGGCTCCAAAACGCGGAGCATTCAGGATTGGGAAGACGAGAACTCTCCGGAAACGAGGCGCGAGGTCTCTGCATTACTCAATCCCACGGGTTCCAGCTCCCACATTCAGCCGGCTCTTGACTCGGCGATGGGCCTTCAAATGCGTCTACCGAATTCCTGCCAATCCCACATCTGGATACTCAGCGACGGCGAGGTATCCAATACAAACGAAGTCCGCCACAGCATCATTGAACTTCGCACAAGCGGCATCCCCGTTCACGGCCTTGGCCTAGGCCCGGAATCCCATGAAATCACTAAAATCATTCCAAAAGCTCAGGTCTGCATTCAACCGAAAGATCTGCCGGGGGTGTTTTTGGAATTACTTCAGTCCCAAATCAGACCGTAGCCAACCGTATTGCGCCAATGATCAATGATGCCGGAGGTAGGCCTCGACAACCTCGTTGAAGAATTCGCTGCACTTGTCGCAGTCGAATCCGCGCATCGGAAAGGGTAGACGTTTTTCAATCCGCTCAAGGCCTACGCGCACTTCGCCACTGCTGTTGCCCCAGAGCGCCGCCAGCTCAGTCCAGCCGCTGTGGAAGTCGCTTATTGCCAGGCCCCAAAGGACGGCTCCGCTGCTGCTTCCGTGCGAGACTGTATCGGCTTCGAAACAACCCGGCTCGTCGAAGGCTTGCGGGCCGCAGCGGTTCGGCACGAATTTCTTGATCTGGTTGCTGGCACGCCCGATTTTGCGTCCAAGTCGACCGCTACCCGCGCTTCGATGAGGGGCGGTGATGCGATCTAAGGTGCGCAGGCTGTAGCTGAGGATTTTCTGATGGATGGAGGCTTCAAGGGAGCCGTGGCAAGCTTGGTAGCTTTCCAGCCAGAGCGGCAGGGTTGCTTGAGACGCGTGCCACAAGGCTGCTCGCTGGACTTCCAGATCCCGGCGATGATGGCCTTTTCCGCCTCGGAGTGGGTCGCCTTGGAACCTCGTCTTCCAGCCTTTTTCCCAAGGCTGACCTTCCCGTTGAGGGCCTTGATCGCGTGCTTGCGATCCCAACCCAGAACGTCGCTGACCTCATCAATCATCGCGCTTCGCCCTGCTCGATTTCGGTTCGGATACCGCGCTCGGCAGCTCTCTAAATATTCGGTTTTGCTCTTTTGACTCATGATTCCAGATATCGTTTGCATCTGGGTGTCATTCTTTCTGGCGCATCGACCGACTAAAGCCGATTTTCAATCCACTTCCCGGTGTCATTCTACTTGGCGCAATGCGCGCTTTTCTAACAAAAAAAATCTACCTTGAAGGCCACTACTATTTCGTGCCAAACTACGAAATGAAGTCGATTGAACGTAAATGGTCCCTCATAACCGATCCAAATAGTCGTTTGCCCTTACTTGCCGGGGTGGTACTGGTAACCGGAACGCTCGCGTATTTCTACGGTTGGTTCCAAGCCTACCCCACGACTCTTGGCAGGTCGCTTGCTTACTGGACGTGGTTGGCCTGCAATGAAAAAAACGATTTCATCCACGGTCGGATCATTCCACTGGCTTTTGCAATGATGTGTTTCTTCTCGTGGAAAAAAGCGCGCCATGAGGAAAGCAAGCCATCGATGTGGGGACTAGCAGGGCTAGCAATCGGCATCGGACTCTTCCTTTTGTCCGCACGGACGATACAACCGCGGTTAGCGCTCTTCGGATTGCCGTTTTTGCTCTTAGGTGGGCTGATGTTTCTTTTCGGCCCTAAAATAACGCGGCATTTTATGTTTCCAGCATTTTTCTGGTATTTCGCGATCCCGATTCCCGGAATCCAGCAGGCTACTGCGGTGCTGCAAGTCGTGGTGACCAAGGCCTGTTTCACAGCGGGCATTTGGATGGGAATGCCACTAGTAAATGATGGCAACACCATCACCGCAATTGGAACCAATGCTTGGGACTTTGACATAGCGGAAGGGTGCAGTGGAATCCGCTCAATGATGGCGCTGACGATGGTTGCCGCAATTTACGCCAACTACACCCAGAAAACGATTCTGAAAAAGCTGTTCCTGTTCTCC
The DNA here is from genome assembly GCA_041182265.1 of Verrucomicrobiota bacterium. Taxonomy (GTDB): domain Bacteria; phylum Verrucomicrobiota; class Verrucomicrobiia; order Verrucomicrobiales; family Akkermansiaceae; genus Luteolibacter. Next base: position 5,835 of record JBEGOB010000240.1, read on the forward strand.
TGTGCCTTACCTCTAGCGCTCATCGGGAACTTCGGACGGATTTTCACCATCCTATTGCTCGCCCATTTCGGCTTCAAGGAGTTCGCTGCCCAGACTTATCATGATTGGGCAGGCTTGTTAATTTTCTTCCCGATTGCCCTGTTGGGGCTTTTCGCCATCGATTCAGCTATTAACATTGGCGGGCATAAGAAAATGTATTTGGTCAGACGGGTCACAAGTTCCACCCGGCAGGATCACGAAAACGCAGGAATTACGCAGAAATCACCTGGAGGGTTACCATGATGATGGAACTGAATGACCGACTATTGATTCTCGGTGGCAGCCTTATGGCAGGATTTTCGCTAGCGTTCCTCATGCCGGATGTAAATCCGATGCGCAGTTCGAGGCTGGAGGCGAAGCTGCCTGCGCAACTGGGCGACTGGGAGGGCATGAAAATCCCGATTACCGAACGAGAACTCGCGGTATTGGCCGATGACACAATATTTGAACGAAGGACCTACCAGCAGACGATAAATGTGAGCCTGCCACCGATCCAAGCTTCGGTCGTCTTCTCCGGCAAGGACATGAATAACAGTATCCACCGTCCCGAAGTCTGCCTCCGCACCCAAGGCTGGAACTTCGTGCACGAGCGCTATGTGACGGTGCACGAGGTGATCTTCGGAGGCAAACCGCTGGTGGTTCGTGAGATTATATGCAATAAATCACGTCGTAATCCCGAAACAGGCAAACCTATCGTTCTCCCGAACGGTAAGATATTTATTGATTGGCAGATTCTTCATTACACATTTATCGGTTCTGAATCTGTCACTCCCAGTCACTACGGGCGGGTTTTCATCGACATCAAGGATCGTGCATTGTGGGGATTCGACCAACAATGGGCTTACGCGACTTTCTCGTCGTTGATTCCCGGAAAATATGAGGATCAAGGGGTCGATCTAGGGTCGCTTACCCCTCTCTCGATTGAACAAACGAGCGCCCATCTTACTAAGTTCATGCAAGAGCTGTTTCCACTTGTTTTTAAAAAAACAACGGCGCCAGATCCTCTTCCTGCACTCCCCCCTTAATTTGGTAGTGTCCCCTGAGTCGTTAAACAACGGTGTCAAACATTGGCCTCATGAGGTGGCATAGATCTTGGCGAGACGGGCTAGGGCCTGGGTCCAGGAGCGCTTGGTTCAACCAGCGAATGAACTTCACGGTGCGCTGAGTGAGTCGCTGGATGGCCTTTTGGAGGTAAGCGTAGTCCATTGCGCCGTGTATGTGGCTTTGCTCCAGCGGTAGCAAAGTAGTCATTGTTGCGGATTCTATGACGGCTAGGCAATCAGGCGGCGATGCGGCGACCTTTGCTGCCGCGGGCGGCGAGCCAGTTGGCGGGGGTCAAGCTCGAGGCCTCGCTGGCTTTCATGGCGGGCACACGGGTGAGGACGTCTTCGAAGTAGTCACGCGGGTTGATTCCAAGGCGGCGGCAGTTCTCGAC
>JBEGOB010000241.1:0-3242 GCA_041182265.1 Verrucomicrobiota bacterium
TGGTAGGTTTGGGCAATGTGACCAACACGAGTGATGCGAACAAGCCGGTGTCTAGCGCACAGCAAACGGCTTTGGATTTGAAAGCGAATTTAGCATCGCCCACTTTTACGGGGACCGTATCCGGAGTCACTGCGTCGATGGTGGGCTTGGGCAATGTCAACAACACGAATGATGCGAGCAAGCCGGTGTCGACCGCGCAGCAAACGGCATTGAATTTGAAGGCGAACTTAGCCTCGCCGACTTTTACGGGAACCGTTGATCTTCCTAGCGGGACAAGTCTATCAGCGCCTTTACGGTTCAAGGCGGGAGGTCTCCTAGCGAGTCCGGTTTTTGGTGCGTTTGAGTTTGATGGCGCAGATTTATATCTCACTGGAAATTCCGCAAGTCCGCTTCGGAAAACTGTGGCGTTCCGTGAGGACATCAGTAGCGAAGTTTCTCTCAGCAGCATCACCGCGGCACCCGTCAAACCCGTCATTGCTTGGGGTGAAAACGGAAGTGGTCAAACCACCGTTCCCACGCTTGCGGATGTCGCTGCAGTCGCTGCAGGTGAGGCGCACAGTGTGGCGTTGCTTGACGACGGCACGGTGCGTGCCTGGGGAGCTAATGGTTCAGGGCAGGTCAGTGTTCCGCTGGGCTTGAGTGGAGTGACGCAAATTTCCGCGGGTGCAAATTTCAACCTTATTCGCAAAAGCGATGGTTCGCTAGCGGCATGGGGTGCAAATGATTACGGCCAGACGAGTTTGCCAAGTGGTATCACCACCGCGACTCAAGTTGCAGCGGGTGAGAAACATGGTCTCGTTTTGTTAGCGAATGGCAGCGTGTTGGCGTGGGGCGACAACACCTTCGGTCAATGCACTGTGCCAACTCTTTCCGGTGTTGTCGCCATCGCGGCAGGTTATGATCACAGCCTCGCGCTTAAGAGCGATGGCACTGTGGTCGCATGGGGGCGTGACGATGCAGGGCAGGCGACCTTGCCTGCGGCCTTGTCCGGAGTGACAGCGATCACGGCGGGAGCATATCATAGTCTTGCTTTGAAAAGTGACGGCAGCGTCGTTGCTTGGGGCTGGGATGGTGGTGGGCAGTTGGTTTTGCCTGACGGACTATCAGGTGTGGTGAAAATCGATGCAGGCTATGCATTCAGCATGGCATTGAAAAGCGATGGCAGCCTGCTCGTGTGGGGAGATAATTCAGCAGCGCAAACGGCAGTTCCGAGTGGGGCCACGCAGCTTACGCAGATCGCAGCCGGGGCGTCGCACGCGCTTGTGTTAAGGGCGGATTCCGTTCCTGCGCAAGTTGCCCGGCTGGATCAGGACAATGTCTTTGCAGGAAAAATCGGCATTGGGCGCACGCCCGCAGTGAACGCATTGGAAATTGCGGGAAATGCTAGCAAGAGCACGGCGGGCAGTTGGTTGGCCAACTCGGACCGGCGTATCAAATCTGAGGTTCGGCCGATCCTCCGTGCCTTGGAAAAGTTAGATCAAGTGCGGCTTGTTGATTTTCGCTACACGGATGCCTATCGCGCAGCGCATCCAGTGATTGAGGATCGGCGTTATCCGAACGTCATTGCGCAAGAGTTCGCTGAAGTGTTCCCCGACGATGTTAAAAGCAGCGGTGAGCGACTGCCGGACGGCTCAGAGATCCTGCAAGTGGACACCTATCCACTCACCATTTATACAGCGGCTGCGGTGCAGGAATTGCACCGGGAGAACCAAGCCTTGAAGCAACAAATTGCCGACCAAGAGCGACGCTTGCGGAGGCTGGAGGAGGCGCTGGAAAAATGAATTGGCTTGTTTTACGAAGGTCGGTGCTCAGCGGACTCATGTCGCTATCCGCAGCGGCAGGCACTGGTATGGACTACCAACTTGCACCGACTGCATGCGACGGAGGAGGGCTGGCGTGCAGCAGTGCTGACTATCAGATTGATTTTTCGGTGGCATCCGGTCAAGCCAGTGCATCGGTGGACTATGGGTTGCGTGCCGGGTTTTCCGGTCAGTTGGTCGATGCTGTTGATTTGTTAGTGGATGGTGCGGAAATCGGGATTGTGTTGGATGAAAGGGGCAGTCGGCAACTTGGTGTGAGTTTGCGGTATGATGATGAGACGAGCGCGCCGCTTGCTGCGGAGTTCGTCGATTGGAATGTGCAAAGCGGGCCTTTGCTGTTCGGTGGCGCGGGCGGGCTTGTGACTGCGGGGTCTGTTTATCAACTCACGCCGGGCGTGGTTCGCGCGATGTATGACGGATTTTCGGAGACTTTAGAAATTCAGGTGGCGAACGTCGGTGCCGACGATTTCGGAATTTATGCCGCAGATGGAATTGCGGATCTTTGGCAGGTTCGCTACTTCGGAGAGGATAGTCCATCTGCGGGTCCGGCAAGTGACACGGATTCCGATGGTTTGAGTCAATTGCAGGAGTTCGCATTTGGGACTGATCCAACGCAAGGATCCGCAGCGGCGGTGGCGTGGAGCGGGGGGGATTTTTTGCAGGGCGGAACACCTACGCCATGGATAACTACGACAGCGACCTCATTCAGTTTTCGTGCGGTTTTCGCACGGCGCAGGGATTTTGTTGCGGCAGGCTTGCGCTACACGGTTGAGTTCAGCGGGGATCTTATCACATGGCGCGCTTCGACGGCGACTCCGGTATTGGTGGCGCAGAACGATGAGGTTCAGGCCGTATCCGTGCCCTATCCGTTTTTTGTGAATGGCAAGAAGGCGAGGTTTTTCAGGGTTAAAGTCCAGAGTCCGTGATTTTCAAATTCAAGAGCATGTTTCCAACTTACAGATATTGTTCAATCCACGGCAGCATGATCCGACGTGTTGTGGTCTGTTTGGGGGGCATCGTTTTGTGCGGTGTTGGCGCGGTGAACGGGGCGATTGTTTACAGTGGAGTTAGAGATATTGCCATCCCGAGGGATTTTGACGGAGTGTATTTGAATGTCAGCAGCTTCAGCTATTCTAACAGCGGGTCGGGGGTTTGGGATATCAATCCGTTCTTTGGCGGTTTGGGGATTGCGAATTCAGCGTCATTTCAGCCGGTTCGTGTGGGAGAAGGCAATGAGGATCGGATTCTGGCGATTGCATTTGGCAGTGGGATTGGCAGCGATTTGTCTTATTCCAGCGGTTATGGTGGATCTGGTGCGGAAGATGATTCCGGGCACTTGGGTCCGGCGCTTGATCAATTCACAGCGGGCGTCGCGTCTTACATCGGCTTCAAGCTGGCACGTGACAATGCGGTGTTCTATGG
>JBEGOB010000242.1:0-14393 GCA_041182265.1 Verrucomicrobiota bacterium
GATCTGGCTGACCCCTTCGGCCCACGGAGAATACCGCGGAATTCTCCAGAAACATAAAATTTGACACTCAGAGACGACTGGTCTAATCCACCTGTCCCGACATTCATGAGTGATCATCAAACCAAATTGCGGATCTTCGAGGCCGCAGAGGCCATTATGCTTGAAAAAGGCTTTCACGCGGTAGGCCTCAATGAAATTCTGAAGGCGGTGAATGTGCCGAAAGGTTCGTTCTATCATCATTTCAAATCCAAAGAACAGTTTGGTGTTGAGCTCTTGGAGCATTACATGGCGGACGCCCTCGCATACAAAAGGCAGGTCCTCTTGTCCGCCGTGCCGGAGGCCGACCCGCTGCAGCGCCTGCTCACCTACATGGAGATGCGCGTCTCGAAATCCTGCGAAACCGAGGGTCGCTGCCCTTGTCTTATCGTAAAACTCGCTTCCGAGGTTTCTGGATTCAGCGACCCCATGCGCGAGGTTTTGGTGAGAGGGGCGCGGGATTCCATCGCCATCATCGCCGACTTGCTGCGAGAGGGCCTTCAAAAAGGCACCGTAGCCTCTCACTTGGATCCGCTTGTCACGGCCGAGTTCATTCTTGATCTCTGGACTGGCGCCACCCAACGCGCAGCCACCCAACGCAGCACCGCACCCTTTCGAAGCGCAATCAAATTCATCAAAGCCAGTCTGCAAAGTCATCACGAAACCAATCCTCGGTGACCGATCAGTCTAATTCTCACTCAAATTTGTCATTTATCTCTCTCCCCATGAAGTCCTCTACAAAACCTCTTCTCGGTTGGCTCGGTGTTCTCGCCCTGCTCGGCCTCGGTTCTTATTTCAGCTGGAAAGCCCTCCGCGACGCGAAACCCGTGGGGTCCGCCGGACCGCCTGGAGGTCGCCCTCCGAGCACAGTTATCGTGCAAGCCGTTGCACAAAAGAAAGTTGTGGAAACTCTCTCCGTGACTGGAACCCTCCGCGCCGTGCGCCGTGCTGACATCGCGGCACTCGAGGGCGCAGCAGTTCAAGCTGTGCATGTGAACGAGGGTGATGATGTGAAAAAAGGCGATCCAATCGCCACGCTCGATGGCCGCCGCCTCGCTGCCCAACAGCAGGAGGCGCAAGCCGATCTCACAGCCGCAGTGGCACAACTCGCCCAGCACGATGCGGAGTTAGAGCGTGCCCGCCGCGACTTGGACATGATGGATGAACTCTGGGCCGAGCGTGCCGTTTCCGAACGTGAGTTTCTTGATAGTAAGCGTGGCCTACAAGTCGCCGTCGCTGTTCAAGAGGCCGCCGTAGAGGCCGTGGGAGCCGCGCGCAAACGGCTCGATTTATTCGATGTCCGCACCGCGGATCTCCAAGTGACAGCGCCATTTGATGGCAAAATTGTCGAGCGTCATGCCGAGCTTGGTGAATGGCTGAATATCGGTGACCCGGTTGTCACCCTTGTCTCGACAGGAGAAATCGAAGCCTGGTTGCAAGTCCCCGAGCGCCACGCCATGCGCATGAAAGACAGTGCACCGGGTGATATAATTCTCAAGCTACCCGGTCGCAGCGAAGCCGCACGAGCAGACCGCATTCGAGTGGTTGAAGACATCGATGGCCGCTCGCGTTTGTTCACGGTGATAGCTCACATTCCGGATGTTGGAAAAAATTTCACACCGGGAAGTTCCGTGGATGCAGTGATCCCATTAGGCGCGGAAGCTGACCGCATGGTCGTCCCTACAGACGCCGTCTTAAACGGATTCTCCGGCACCTATGTCTATATCCCAGACGGGACTCCGCAGACAGCCAAACGCGTCAAGGTGGAGGTTCTATTCGAACGCGGTGGAGAGTCTATTCTAGCAGACGGCGCGCTCAAGGCGGGAAACTCGGTGATTGTGGAAGGAAATGAGCGCCTCATGCCTGGTGCGCCCGTGCATGCACAATCCCGGAAATTGCCTATTTCCGTGAATTCCTCTCCAGCATCGAGTGCCGCGCAGCCACAGTAAGGCAGTCTATCAACCACCTCTGTTATTCCGTGAATTCTATCTTATCCAGCCTCATCCGCCAACCGATCACTGTGGCGGTGGGCACTTTACTCAGCGTTTTCGCAGGCGTGCTTGCGATTACCCAAGTGCCCGTCCGCATGACTCCGGAGGTTTCATCCATCGTCATCGCGGTCACCACCAATTGGGAAAATGCCTCTGCCGAGGAGATCGAAAGTGACATCGTAGAGGAGCAGGAGCGAGTGCTTGGCGAGGTCACCGGCCTCGCCTCCATGACGAGCACCAGCGCCGCTGGACAAGGCACGATCCGCATGGAGTTCGAAACCGGAACCGACATCGGTGCCGCTCTCGCGCAAACTCTCCAAAAACTTGACGAAGTTCCTGGTTATCCGGAAGGCGTCTTGCAACCCGTCGTTGAAGACATCGATCCGGAATCCGTCGATTACATTGCATGGATCGGCATGTTTTCCACCGATCCTGCCTTCGACCCAGGCAAACTGTATGACTTCATGGAACGCAGCATTAAGCCGCGCTTCGAGCGCATCCCGGGCGTCAGCCAAGTTGGCGTGCGCGGTGCGACTGCCTCCGAGTTGCAAATCATCGTGAATCCTGCGAATCTCGCACAGCGCGGAATCACCTTCTCCGAGCTTCGCCGCGGGATTTCCGAGGCGAATGCAAATTTCTCCGGAGGAAAAATCGAACTGGGAAAACGCGACTTCCGAGTCCGTGCCACGGGACGCTTTGAGAGCCCGGAATCGGCTGGAGAAATGATCATCTTCCGCGATGAGCGCGGCCCGGTGTATCTGCGCGATGTCGCGACCATCCGCCAAGACTGGAAAGAGCCGAACTCATGGGTCCGCGCACGCGGCCAGCGTGGCGCCTTCTTCAACTTCCAACTTCAACGTGGTGCCAACTTGTTGGAAACCATGAATTTACTTAAAGTTGAAGTCGCAGCTCTCAACGCCCCAGGAGGTCTGCTAGAACAGCGGTCACGCATCCTCGGCCTCGATGGAAAACTCGAACTTGTTCAAACTTACGACTCCTCAACTTACGTCGAGGACGCCTTCGCCTTGGTCAAATCCAATCTCATTCTTGGCGGCATTCTTGCTGCCGTGACCCTGCTATTTTTCCTGAAAAGTCTTCGCACCGTAGGGATTATTTCCATCGCCATCCCCGTATCGGTCATCGCTTCATTTGTGGTTCTCGTCGCCCTTGGCCGCTCGATCAACATCATCTCACTCGCGGGTCTCGCCTTCGCCGTCGGCATGGTGGTGGACAATGCAATCGTCGTCCTTGAAAACATCTACCGCCATCTGGACATGGGGAAAAAGCCGATGGATGCAGCCCTAGCAGGCACGAGTGAAGTTGCAGGTGCGGTTCTAGCATCCACCCTAACAACCGTGGTGGTATTTGCACCGATTCTAATGATTCAAGAGCAAGCCGGACAACTTTTCCGCGACATCGCACTCGCGATCATGGCCTCCGTTGCCATTTCTTTGGTGGTGAGTATCACCCTCATTCCTGTGGCTGCCGGACGCTGGCTGAGCCAGAAATCCACGGATGGCGCACCCAGTTCATTCGAGCGCGTTTTCGGAGGCCGGATTTTCACTCTCCTTGGTTTGCCATTTCGCCCCGTGAATGCGCTTTTCAATCGCTTGCCGGACTTGTGTGCGCAAGCCGTCTCCGCAGCCACCTCCACTTGGCCGCGGCGACTCACCCTCATCGGCACCTTCACTGCCGTAACATTGATCGGCACAAAAACCCTGTTACCCCCGCTCGATTACCTGCCGACCGGCAACCGAAACGTCGTGTTCGGCCTGCTCATTCCGCCACCCGGTTACAATCTCGGGGCCCTATCCGAAATGGGTCGCCGTGTGGAAAATAGCATCCGCCCGATGTGGGAAGCCACTGAAGATAAGTTCGGTGCGGAAAAAATCCTCAACGACGGCAAGCCACGCCAAGACCGGCGACAACCCGTTGCCATCGCGCCCGGGTCGGATCAAAAAGTGATGCCTCCACCGCTTGACCAGTATTTCCTAGTCTCCTTCGAGGGACGCATGTTCCAAGTGGGTATTTCCGCCGATAAAAAACGCGTGGTGGATGCCATCCCGGCCTTCAATGCTGCGACATCAGGTGCAGCAGCGCCGGACACCTTCGCTTTCACCTTTCAAATGCCGCTTTTCCGGCTTGGAGGAGCCACAGGTTCCGCCATCCAAATCGACTTCAAAGGCCGCGATCTTGATGCCGTATCCGGTGCTGCCGGTGCGACTTTTGGAGCCCTTATGGGGAAATTCGGCCCAGGCACGGTCAAGCCAGAGCCCGCGAATTTTGCCTATCCCTTGGATGAACTCCGCGTCACACCCAACGATGCGCGCCTCAGCGAACTCGGCATGACACGCTCGGATCTCGGCCTTGCCGTGCAGGCCGGCGGCGATGGCATTGTCCTCTTCCGCGACTACGAACAAAACGGCGAGTTGAAAGACATCAAAATTCTAACTGAGCGCAAACCGGATGCACCGCCGCTCGACTCTCTGTTGGATCTTCCCATCGCCACGCCCGGAGGAAACATTGTGGACTTACGCTCCATCGCCACCCTTTCCCGCGTCAAGGGCCCGGATCAAATTCGCCACGTGGACCGCCAGCGATCCGTGACATTGGAGCTCACCCCGCCACCGGGAATTCCATTAGAATCAGTGATTGATCAAGTCAACGGCCTCATTTCCGGCATGCGGGCGCAAGGCGCAATCCCCGCAGGTGTCGATGTGTCGCTCGCAGGATCTGCCGGCAAACTCGCGGACATTCGCAATGCTCTATTAGGCGACGGCACACTCGTCGGCACCCTAACCAGCAGTCTATTCCTCGCTTTCATGGTGATCTATCTGCTCATGGTCGTCCTTTTCCAAAGCTGGACCTATCCGTTGGTGATCATGTTGAGCGTGCCGCTCGCCACCTTTGGCGGATTTCTCGGACTGGCGCTATTGCATGCATGGAGCAAAGCAGACCGCTACCTGCCCGTGCAGAATCTGGACATGCTCACGATTCTCGGCTTCGTCATTCTAGCAGGAGTGGTGGTCAACAACGCCATTCTCATCGTTCACCAAGCCTTGAATTTCATCAACAACGAGAAACTTTCACCCCAGCAGGCCGTGATTGAAAGCGTCCGCACGCGCGTTCGTCCCATTCTCATGACCACGCTCACCTCAGTCACCGGCATGCTCCCACTCGTGCTCATGCCGGGAGCGGGTTCCGAGCTCTACCGCGGCTTGGGCGCAGTGGTTGTCGGCGGCCTGACGGTTAGCACAGTATTCACCCTTTTCCTCGTTCCTGCGGTGCTCAGCGTGATTTTCGCTCTGCGTGAAAACTCCGCTGAAAAGCTTGAAGCGCCAGCATCCACTCCAGCCTAACTTATTCGATACCTCATGCGCACTCTGCTCCTGATTCTCCCCATTTTCGCTTTGGCTTCTTGCTCTGTCGGTCCCGATTATTCGGCCCCTCAGGAAAAGTTAGAAGTGAGTTTTAAGAACGCTGGATTCAACTCACCACCGCCTGTGGGCGACTGGTGGGCGAGTTTCCGCGACCCTCAGCTTACGGCTCTCATGCAGCGCGCGGAGGACGCAAATCCACAAGCGCGCGCCGCACTCGCACGCTACGATCAGGCGCGCGCCGCACTCGGACTCACCGAGGCCGACCGCTTTCCCGCAGTCACGGGTGCCGCCTTCACTCAGCGGAATCGTTCATCCGGCAGCACTTCACAACCGCAAGGCGGGATGACTGAAAATGATTTTCGCGCCGCACTCAACGTTTCCTGGGAAATCGATCTTTGGGGCCGCGTGCGCCGCAGTGTCACCGCCGCCCGCGCGCAATCATCTGCCGCATCTTACGACTATCAGGCAGCGATCACATCCTTGCGTGGCGAAATTGCCCGCACCTATTTCAGCCTGCGATATGCGGATGCCGAAATCAAATTGTTGGATGAAACCGCCGCATTTCGACAAGAGGCATCGCGGCTCATGAGCTTGCGGAGCGACGCGGGAGACGCCAGCCGGATCGACGCACAACGCGCTATCAGCGAGCACGAAAGCGTCCGCACCGAACTGGCGCGACTGCGTGTGCGCCGCGGACAATTGGAAAATGCACTTGGCACGCTCACCGGCGAGGGAGCGAGCACCTTCACATTTGCGCAGGGGAAAATTTCAGCGGTCACGCCACCCGCGCCGTCCGCCGTGCCAAGCGAGCTTTTACGCCGCCGGCCGGATCTGGCTGCGGCCGAACGTCGCCTAGCCTTTGCCAGCGAAGCCATCGGCATCACCGTCGCCAACTATTTGCCCACTCTCAACCTTGTTGGAATTGGCGGCGCACAAGCCGTGAAAAGTTCGGATTTATACAACTCGAACAGTCGGCTTTGGACACTGGGTCCGGAACTTTCCGTGCCGATTTTTCAGGGAGGACGCTATTTCAGTGATCGGGCACAGGCAGAGGCGGCCTATCGAGAAGCCTTGGAAAAATACCGGGAAGTGCTCCTGCGCGCCGTGCAGGAAATGGAAGATTCGCTCATCGCAAGCCGCGAGCTTACTTCGGCAAATGCCTCAAGCGAACGCGGCGCGAACGCAGCACGACTCGCCGCCAAGTTGACACGTTCACGCTACGAGGGTGGCATCGCCAGCTACTTTGAACTTGTCGATGCGGAGCGCACGGCCTTGGCCGAAGAACGCGCCGCATTATCCGTGCGCTTGGACCGTGCGCTCGCAGCCACGCGCCTCGTGCAGGCGCTCGGTGGGGGATGGGTGCGCCAGTAGCAGATCGTGCGATTTCGTCGATTTGCCGCTATAAAGCATTCATTTTGCTTAAATTTCCGTGCACTGAACGCCAAATCATGGTTTCAAACCATCCGTGAGTGGCCGCGCGATACAACTCGATGGGATGAGGGCGATCGCCATGATGGCGATTTGCTGGGACCATTGGCGGCCGAGTCATTGGCAGCGGGGTTTTCCATTTGAGGTGTTTTTATTCCTATTTCTCGTCCTCACTGGCTACCTCATCACCGGTTCATTATTGCGTGAGCGTGACCGCAGCGAGGCACGCGGCGGCAAGTGGAAAATGTCAGCGATGAAGACCTATCAGATCCGCCGTGGTCTGAGAATTTTCGCCCCGTATTACGCAGCTTTACTGCTTGCATGGCTCGTGCGTGCGCCGGATGCGCTTGGCCCGGCGATCACTTGGTATTTGCTGCATCTTTCCAATATCCACATCGCACTGCTTGGACATTGGCCAGCGGGAACCAACCATTTTTGGTCACTGTCTTCGCAACAGCAGTTCTATCTGGTGTGGCCGTTTGTCATTTGGTTTTTGCCGCGCAAGTGGCTGTTTCCCGCCTTGCTGTGCTTCACCGCACTCGCTCCACTTTCCCGGTTGAGTCATGATTTTCTCACGCAGTGGTTTGCCTGGCCGCAACTCCTAACATGGTCGTGCTTTGACTACTTCGGCATTGGCGGGCTGCTTGCTCTTGCGGTCCATCGCGGCATGTCACTGGAGAGCCCAGCCTTACGCTGGGCATCACGCACGGCGCTTGCGGCATACATCGTCATCTTCGGCTCTCATCAGTTAGGATGGGAAACTTACGGATTTCGCTCGGTGCAACAGACCTTTTTATCCATCGGTCTCTGTGGCATCATTGCCGTGGGCTCGACCGGCATGGGTGGTCTTGCCCGGTGCGTGTTAGAAAATCCACTGCTTCAGCGCATCGGCCAATTGTCGTATGGGATCTACCTATTCCACAATCTCGCGCCGCTTCTCACTGGCCAACTGCTGCCATTCCTCTGGAAGGATATTTTTATGGAAGGTCCGGGCGCATGGGTTAAAATCGCAGTTTTTGCCGCAGTCACTTGGGGTCTCACGCTCGCTTCATGGCGTTGGATCGAGACTCCACTTCAGGATTTCCGCGCAAAACTCAGGCCACGCTAAATTTCCATCAATCCGTCTCATCACGCGAGACGCTGGATCACAAGGCTTATGCAATCACGTGAAAATCAATGCTTAATAGCTGAAAATCAATTTATTAAGAATCTTCCAACTCTTTGTAAATTGGTATGAAATAAGCAGCACTTTCCGCGCAAGACTCGACATTTTGTCGCTGATGCACGATCACTACGGCTGACAGCGAGATTGAGCAAATTTTCGAGCGGCAATGGCGGAGCACTCCGGCATCGTCGTTGCGATCCACGGCAGAATTCAGACAACCAAGCCAAACTATCCGACATTTCAAAGCACCTGCTCCACCGCAGCCCACACCATCCATCATGGCCTCTTCCTTTCTTCCCAAACCATTCGCTCACGCTTACGACATCGCACCCGCTTACTCGAAAAGTGCGGTTTATTTTTCCTGTGAATTTGCAATCGATCAAAGTTTTAAAATCTACTCGGGAGGACTTGGATTCCTCGCGGGCTCACACATGCGCGCCGCAGCCGCGCTGCGCCAAAACCTTTGCGGAATTGGCATTCTTTGGACGTATGGATATTACAACCAAACGCGCGGCGAGGAGCGCGAACTTGCCGTGCAATTTCGGAAAAAAGAATATGCATTTCTCCGTGATACCGGCATCCGCTTCACCGTTCCCGTGCATGGTCACCCAGTCTGGGTGAAGGCCATGTTCCTGCCAGGCGATGTTTTCAACACCGTTCCGATGTTCTTCCTCAGCACGGATGTCGAGGAGAATGACACCCTCTCACGTGCGATCACCCACCGCCTCTATGATCATGATCACCTGCGCCGCATCGCCCAATACATCATTCTCGGCGCGGGTGGCGCGAGGCTGTTAGGCGAACTGGGCTTGGACCCGGAGGTCTGGCATCTCAACGAAGCGCACGGCCTATCCGCAGCCTTTCATGTGTATGAAAAACACCGCAGTCTGGAGGAGGTGAAAAAGCGCCTCGTCTTCACCACCCACACGCCAGAAGAGGCGGGAAACGAAAAACACAGCTTGAATCTGCTGCGTGACTTTTCGTTTTTCGGTGATATCCCGGAGGCGGAAATCCGGAAAATTACCGGCATTGAAGGTGACGAGTTCAACCACTCGCTTGCTGCATTGCGCCTCGCTCGTTTGGCAAACGGCGTTTCAAAACTGCATGGCGAAGTCTCTCGTCACATGTGGAAAAATTCCTCCAATATCTGTGAGATCACGCATGTCACCAACGCACAAAACAAGACCTATTGGGTGGATAAAGGGCTTGAGCACGCGCGCACACGCGGCGACATCGAGGAACTCAAACACCGCAAGCGCGAGCTCAAGGAGCGCTTGTTCCGCACCGTCGCGGATCAAACCGGCAAGCTGTTTGATCCTGACGTTCTGACTCTCGTTTGGGCACGCCGTTTCGCCGGCTACAAGCGGCCGGACCTGATCGCTCGTGAGGTAAAACTCTTTCGCGAACTCCTGCACAATAGCGAACATCCGATCCAAATCATCTGGGCTGGAAAACCCTATCCATTTGATTATTCGGCGATTGATACCTTCAACCATCTCATCAACCTAACACGCGACTATCCAAATGCGACAGTTCTCGTGGGATACGAGCTTGAGCTTTCTCGCCACTTGAAGAATGGCTCGGATATCTGGTTGAACAATCCTGTAGTCACGCGCGAGGCGTCCGGCACGTCCGGCATGAGTGCCGCGATGAATGCTTCCGTCAATCTATCAACCTACGACGGGTGGATCTGTGAATTCTCGGTGGATGGAGAAAATTCATTCATCATTCCGCAAGCGGATCCCCATCTGAGCCCGGAAGACCGCGACCGCCACGACCTCCTTGGATTCTACAAGGCGATGAATGAAAAAGTGCTGCCACTGTATTACGAGCGCCCGCAGGAATGGTATCAACTCGCTCTCCGGGCGATGAACGACGTCGTGCCGTTCTTCGATGCCGATCGGATGGCGGATGAGTATTATAAGAACATCTACGCTTGAAATCATCCGTGGGGTGGGAAGCATCTCCGCGACCTCAAGGACCGACTTTTCCCATGAACCCAGCAACTCTCGCAGCATCCATCGCGGCTCTCATCGGCCAAGACAAAATCACCAGCGCCGCAGATTCCATCGCCCAGCACTCCAGCGACAAATGGTCGGCCAGCCACCCGCCAGACCTCGTCGTTTTCGCGGAATGCACGGCGGATGTTGCGGCAGTGCTGAAATTTGCTTCGGAAAATCAGGTGCCCGTCACCACCCGTGGCGCGGGCTACGGCTACGTCGGAGGCTGCGTCCCTGTCCACGGCGGCATTGTTTTATCAACCGCCCGGATGCAGCGCATTCTTGGAATCTATCCAGAAGATGGGGTCGCAATCGTCCAACCCGGCGTGATCACCCGGACTCTCCAAGATGCGGCACACGCCGTGGGCTGGGAATATCCGCCAGACCCGGCATCGCTCAAAGAATGCTCAATCGGCGGAAACATCGCAACCAATGCGGGTGGGCCGCGCTGCTTGAAATACGGAGTCACGCGGAACTATGTGCTGGGTTTGGAAATCGTGCTGCCGAGTGGTGAGATTCTTCGTTGCGGCGGGCGGCTTCACAAAAACAAAACCGGCTTCGACCTGATCGGGCTTTTCACAGGCTCGGAAGGGATGTTAGGTGTGGTGACGGAAGCGACACTTCGCTTGATTCCGAGGCCGGCAAGCCGTGGCATGTTGGCAGCGATTTTCCCGGATTACGCGCTTGCGGCGGCTGCGGTGCAGGGGATTCTCAACGCCGGGCACCTTCCCTCCGCGCTTGAGATCACAGACAGCTTCACGTTAGAGGCGGCGCGCCGGCGTCTTGGAGCGGAAGTTTTTCCACCGGGCAATGCCCATTTGATCGTGGAGATCGACGGGCGTCCGGCCGCCGTCATGGCGGAGTTGGAGGAGCTGCATCAACTTCTCACACGCTTAGGCGCAAGCTTTATTGAGCGCGCTCCGGATGAAGCGTCGTGTGAGCGGATTTGGACCTTGCGCCGTGAATTTTCTTACTCTTTGCGCGACACAGGCCTAACCAAATTGAATGAGGATAGTGTTGTCCCGCGCTCGAAGCTCGTGGAATTGGTCACCTTCGCTCGTGAGTTAGAACAGAAAACCGGCATTGCAATCGCCTGCTTCGGGCATGCGGGGGACGGGAATATCCACACAAATCTGATGGTAAAAAACTATGAAGATCCATCGACGCGAGCGCATGCGGATGCGGCGCTGGATCTTCTTTTCACCTGGGTGCTGGCTCAGGGTGGCGCGATCACAGGCGAGCATGGCGTGGGACTTGCGAAAAAGCCATGGATCCGCAAGGCGCTCGGCGAGACCTCCTTCGCCACTCACCGCGCTCTGAAAAACACGCTCGATCCGCAGGGAATTCTCAATCCCGGCAAGTTTCTCGACTGAATACACCACCACGTTCACCGCTCTCAATTCCCATAGCGAAATGGATCGGAAAATTTTGGATCGATGGTGATCGACCGGTCCGTGAGCGTCTTGAGGAAGGCGACAAGCGCCGCTTTATCTGGATTACTAAGATTCAGACGGCGTGGTGCGGCCGTGGGAGGCACCCGCAACTGCGCGGATAGATTCGGATGTGCAACGACTTGCGAGTTATAGAATTCCACAACTTGCTCCAAGCTGGCAAAGCGTCCGTCATGCATATACGGCGCAGTGAGTTCTATGTTGCGCAAGGAAGGCACTTTGAAAAGCCCCTCGTCGGCGGCACGGCCGGTGACTCCGCCGAGGCCTTTATCGATGTATGGATTTTCCAACCCATTGTTGAAAATCGCATTTCCAGGCACGAAGTTGTCGCTTCCGTGACAGCTTGCACAGCCACCGGCTCCTTGGTAAATCAGCCTGCCGCGGTTCTCCTCCATCGTGAAGTTGGTGAAATTCACCGGCACACCGCGATCATACTTGGAGTCGGTGGAAACGATCGATCGCACAAATTGCGAGAGTGCGCGTGAAATGCGGTCTGAGCTGATCTCCGCATCACCAAAAGCAGCGGTAAAGAGCTCTTGATAGTAGGGTTCTGCGCTGGCCTTCTGATTGAGCACATCCAAGGTCATACCCATTTCAATCGTGTCTTGAATAGGTTGGAGCGTTTGATGCTCAAGAGTTGCAGAACGCTCATCCCAGAAGAAATTTTCTCGCAGATAGTAACGTGCGTTGGTGAGTCCCATCGAATTTCTTCCCGTTAGCTCGCCCTCATAACCGACACTGAAACGTGCTGGATCGGAAAATCCGTGAGCTGCCTGATGGCATGAGGCGCAGGAGATTTGATGATTTGCAGAGAGTCGTTTGTCATAAAACAAGACTCGTCCTAGAGTGGCGCCCGCATTGCTCACGCGGTTGTCGCTGGGCTCGTTATCTTGATCTCGGATGACGGGAGTTTGAAAATGTGCGGGCAGAGTCGGGTTCGCGTAATTGTATAAACTTTGCGGAAGATCGAGCGCAGTTGCCATAGTCGCCGGTATTGTGGATTCGGAGAGCGCGTGAATTTGATAGAACTGGGTGAGTCCTTCCGGCGCAACGGTCACGGCAAGTGCGCCATTGAAAACACGATGGCTCGAGTGATCCGTCCATGTCCGAAGATCTGGAGAACTGCGCACCAGCCAAGCATGATTGCCTGGATTGTGAATGTTCAAGGTCACTTGAGATTCCGCCATTTTCAGAGTAAGCGCACTGCCATCTCGTGGCAGAACACTTGGCGGTTCTTCACCGCTTGCAGGGATGACAAGTGCGAGGGCAAAGGTCAGGTATTTCATGAATGCACCCTTTTCTTACGTGGATGGCCGTGGCAAGCGGTTTAACACGATCTTAAGATTCAAGCGTGGATTTTACCTCTTCTTAACAGAGTGCGCCACTGCCGCCCATTCTTCTCACTTGGCGTGATCCATTCCTGTGGCAATGTTTCGTCATGGAACTCGACGCTTCACCCATCCCCGGCAAGGAACTTGTTTTTGCCGAATCGGGAAATCCTTTGGATGTCTTAAAATTGACCTCCACCTTGACGCCGAGCATTCCGGACCCAGGCCAAGTGCTCGTCCGCATCCTCGCCGCCCCGATCAACCCTGCCGACCTCAACACCATTGAGGGCAATTACGGCATCCAACTTCCGCTCCCCGCCACTCCCGGCATCGAGGCTTGTGGGATGGTCGAAGTGAGCAGCGCCTCGGAATTTGCCCCTGGCGACTTGGTGATATTTCTTCGTCGCGCCTCCACCTGGGCGACTCATGCCACCGTGCCTGCCACGACTTTGCTCAAGCTTCCCGCTGGGATCGATCCTCTCCAAGCAGCGATGTTGAAGGTCAATCCCGCCACGGCTTGGCGCATGATCCATGGGTTTTCCAGACTGCGTCAAGGCGAGTGGATCATCCAAAACGCGGGAAATTCTGCGGTCGGGCGCTGCGTCATCCAGCTAGCAAATGATCTCGGAATTCCGACCATTTCCTTCGTGCGCCGCCGCGAATTGATCGATGAATTGCGCGAACTTGGTGCAGAGCATGTTTTTTCAGACGATGACGAGGGACGCGCTGCGGCAGAATCCGTCCTCGGGGGTGCCAATGCGACGCTCGCCTTCAACGCCGTCGGCGGCGAAAGTGCGCTGCGCTTGATGAAACTTCTGCGCGAGGGCGGCATCCACATCACCTACGGCGCGATGGCGCGGAAGCCACTCACCATTCCTAATGGATTGCTCATTTTCCGCGATTTGCAGATCCGCGGATTGTGGATCAGCCGTTGGATCGAGCAGACGCCCGAAGACGAAGTTTGCGCCGTGTATGAAAATCTAGCGGCACGAGTCGCGGCGGGAAAACTCATCCAAGCCATCGATTCCACATTTCCACTCACCGAGTTCCGCGAAGCGCTCACCCGCCTTGCCGCACCAAACCGTTCGGGGAAAATTTTGCTCACCCCTTGAAGTTTCCCAAGCGTTCCCAAGCGTTCCGAGGCGGGCGTGGATCAAGCAACTCCCGGCCAATGGCGGCGGAATACGTTATTATCCTCTAATCCGCAGCTGAGATTGAAAATAGGAAGCGCAAGTGCTACGGGTGACGGCGTTTTAAGACGGCAAACAAGAGGACACTGCCATTGGCTACAACCCGCAAAAGCCAGGTCGTCCTAGCCATCATCCGCTTGCCTGCGTGATTGGAGGCACGCGCTTGTGCCTCCACATGGAATGGCGCAAAGGCAACACCGTGAGCGCCAGCGCTTGGATCGAGGCGATGGAAAACGTCTTTGACGAGCTCAAGAACCCGTGGGGATTTTCCGGGTTCTGTTCGTAAAAGGCGGCGGTGAGTCAGAGTTCGGCTCGCCTATTGTTATTGATCTACAATCTGTGGAGCCTGTTTGTGCGAGTGCTCAAAAATCAGGGCAGTCACACAGAGGCGATCAAGAGTCGCTACGAGTTGCTGCTTATCCCC
>JBEGOB010000243.1:0-4270 GCA_041182265.1 Verrucomicrobiota bacterium
GACAGAACCTCCAGGACCTGTTCTTCAAGGAGAAGCTGCAATACCCGACCTTCGCCTGGCAGGAGGCTGTGGTAAACGCTGTTGCCCATCGTGACTACGCGATTCAGGGCAGCGGCATCGAGGTCTGGATGTTCGACGACCGGCTGGAAGTGCGAAGTCCCGGTTTACCCCCTGCGCCCGTCACTCTCGATGCGCTAATGCGCCGGGAGCATCTGCACATTTCACGCAACCCTCTTCTGGTCCGAATGTTGGTGGACCTCGGATTCATGCGCGAAATGGGCGAAGGCATTCCCCGCATGTTCGACGAGATGGATCGTGCCGGTTGCTACCCTCCGGGGCTTGCGATCCTCGGCGGCATGACCTTTCAGGTGACGCTTCGCAACCAACCCGTTTACGACCGTGCCACCTTCGATTGGCTAAGACAGTTCGAATCGATGGGGCTTAGCCTCGACCAAAAGAGAGTTCTCGCATCCGCCCATTCGCATCAGGATCGATTCACCAGCCGCGATGTGCAGTCGTTGCTGAAGACGGAAATCTATGGGGCATCGGCCTTGATCAAGGACCTGATCCGGAAAGGGGCGGTACGCTCTCAAACCAAGGGGAGCCGTATTTATGAAGTCGTATTGCCATTTCAACCGGGGAAGGACATGCCGCCGCAACTCCTCCGGATCCTGCCGTTGCTCACCCGGCAGGGCCACGTACGGAATCAGGATCTTCAGTCTGCACTTGGATTCACGCGCATTACCGCGACGCGCACGCTCAAGGAATGGGTTGCGGAAGATTGGCTCTCCATGCCGGTAAAACGGGGTCAAGGAGCCCTCTACGGGCCGGGCTTTCGCCTATTGCATCACGCTCAGATTGCATCCGAGATCACTGAGCCTGTTGCAATCGAGGCTGACACTGATGCAATCAAAGTGAGGAAGAGCCGTTCTGAGGGTGCCGCATGAATCGCTTTTCCTCGCGCCGACAACGCCTTGACCATGCCTTCCTCGCTCAAAGGCTGGCCAATGCCCGGAGCTATCGTCGCATCGCGGGCTATTTTCGTAGTTCTATCTTTGAACTCGTTGGCGAGGAAATCGCGGGCATTGGGAAAGTTCAGATTGTCTGCAATAGCGAACTCGACGCGGCGGATATCGCTGTATCGAAACACGTCCGCGAAACCGCGCTCAAAGGACGATGGAATGAAGCTCCCGCCGAGGTCGAGGCACTCCTCCACAAGGAACGATACCGCAAGCTGCACGACTTGCTAACCAGCGGTCGCGTCGAAATCCGCGTCGTCCCCAAGGATCGGGTATTCATCCACGGAAAGGCTGGCGTCGTCGAGATGGCGGACGGTTCCAAGACCTGTTTCCTCGGATCGATCAACGAGACGAAAAGCGCCTTCGCGACGAATTACGAAATTCTCTGGGAGGACCCATCGCCCGAAGGCGTTGCATGGGTCGAGGAAGAGTTTGATGCGCTCTGGGAGGATTCTTATCCGTTGCCTGACGCCATCGTTGAGGAAATCAAGCGCGTCGCCGACCGCGTCGAGATTCGATTCGATCAAGTTCGGTCTACTGAACTCGCCGCCGCGACCCTCGCTGAATCACCCATTTACCGAGGCGGCGAACAGCTTCAGCCGTGGCAGCGCGCCTTCGTCACCATGTTTCTGGAGCACCGGGAGACTTACGGCAAAGCCCGCCTGCTCCTAGCCGACGAGGTCGGCGTCGGCAAAACACTTTCCCTCGCGGCCAGTGCCATGATTTCGGCGCTCCTCGATGACGGTCCGGTTCTAATCCTCTGTCCTTCCACACTCACGCTCCAATGGCAGGTCGAGCTCAATGACCGACTAGGCATCCCCAGCGCGGTCTGGTCGTCCGGGCAAAAAGTCTGGATCGATCCCCACGGCCACACCATCAAAACCCGTGGCGCAGAAGACATCACTCGCTGCCCCTTCCGCATCGCAATCGTCTCCACCGGCCTGATTTTCCATTCCTCGGACGAACGGCGTTACCTTTTGGAACGGAGATTCGGAACCGTCATCTTGGACGAGGCCCACAAAGCGCGGCGGCGTGGCGGTGTCGGTGAACACAAGGACGAGTCGAACAACCTGCTCGACTTCATGCTCCGTATTGGCCCGCGCACTCGGAATCTCTTGCTCGGCACGGCCACGCCCATCCAAACGGATGTTCATGAGCTTTGGGATTTAATGCGTATCCTAAACGCTGGAGCTGATTTCGTCTTGGGGCGCGAGTCCACGAGCCAGTGGGTGAATTTGCAACGCTCATTGCCGATGGTGAAGGGTGACGAAGTCCCGCTCGACGAGCGCGATGCCTGGGAATGGCTCCGCAACCCTCTTCCGCCGGGCGACGAGGAGCCTCTGGTCGCCAATCTGCGCCTCCAACTTGGCATTCCAGACAACGCCTTCTTTACGGACAAAGGCTTCGGCTCCCTAGAATTCTTTGCCCAGCAATCGGTTCTTCAGACGTTGTCGCCCGGTTTTTACCAGCAGCACAACCCCATCGTGCGCCACACTGTTCTTCGTCGCCGTCAGACCTTGGAGGAGGCTGGCCTACTCGAACGAGTCGCTGTCGAAGTACACCCTGTTCCCAACGCTCCTTCAACCGAGTATCCCGGCGTGCACTTCGACGGCCTCGGCTTGCTGACAAACCACCCGTTCGACTTGGCTTACCAAGCCGCTGTCGATTTTACCGCCGCCCTGATGAAGCGCACCAAGGCCGCTGGTTTCATGAAGTCGCTGCTCCTTCAGCGCATCTGTTCCAGCTTCGCCTCCGGTCGCAGCACGGCGACGAAGATGTTGGGCCGCGTTTTGCTTGAGGACGAGGAGCAGGCCGCGCGGCTGCTCGACCAGCTCAGCTCGCTCACCCCCGCGGAGGCTGGACACCTACGCACCATCGTCGAAGAACTGTCCCGCCCGGAAGCACATGACCCGAAGCTCGCTGCCGTCCGCTACTTCCTGAGCGAACATCGGGCCGATGGCAAAACGTGGTTGGAACACGGCTGTATCGTTTTCAGCCAGTATTATGACACGGCGCACTGGATAGCCTCCGAATTGGCAAAGACGCTGCCGGACGAACCTGTGGCCGTCTATGCCGGCACGGGTAAGAGCGGCCTGTTCCGGGGCGATGCGTTCGCGTCCATCGAACGCGAGGAAATCAAGAAGGCAGTCAAGAAACGAAGCGTGAGGCTGGTCGTCGCCACGGATGCCGCCTGCGAGGGCTTGAACCTGCAAACACTTGGTACGCTCATCAACGTGGATTTGCCGTGGAATCCGTCACGGCTGGAGCAACGGCTCGGGCGCATCAAACGTTTCGGCCAGGCTCGCCGGTCTGTGGACATGCTCAATCTTGTCTATCACGAAACCCAGGACGAGAAGGTGTATGGCGTTCTCTCACGCCGACTGAAGGACAAGTTCGACATCTTCGGCGGCCTGCCCGACACCATCGAAGATGATTGGATTGAAACGGAAGAGCGGATGGAAGAGATGATAAACGAATACGTTCACCTCCGAGAGAAGGCTAGCGACGTCTTCGAACTACGCTATAAGGAGACCATCGACCCAGATAAGAACCGCTGGGAGCTTTGTTCTCGCGTACTCGCACGGAAAGACGTGGTGGAGAAGCTGTCGGAGTCATGGTGACATTTGGTTACGCTTGGAACACAGAATCTATCGCTCGCGAGAGCGGGGCGCGGATTGATGTCTTACAGATCATTTGGGCCTGAACTGACCATAAAACTGACAATAAACGGGTTACTCGGAAGGTTTCAGAAGGTGACCGAAGGTTCTTGAAAACCCAATGAAATCAGGCATTTTCATGGCGCTTTGATCGGTCGGCCAGGCCGATTCCGACCCTCGCCTCCAGAGTATATTTCCTGGGGAAATTGGCCGACTTAAGAACAGCGTCACCAGGCGGTGTGAGGGAAGCGGCCGATACAGATGGTGAGGATCACTTTCCTCAACCTTGCTTCACCCTTGAGCGTTGCTGGAGCACTAGGTCCACAGCGTCTCCAAGATCTCGAAATCAACCTGGGCGGCTCGTTGGGCTGGGGTTCGCAATCATGGATGGCACGCGCTTTTTGAGACACCGTGCCTTGAGGTGACAACAGCTCGCAATCGGCCAAAAGTTGACCTCATGAACCTGTAAGGGCCAGTGACGCCTCAGAACTGCTCTTTCATCTCAACGGAGAATCACTCGGTAGAAACGCTGGGCGGCATCGAGGGGCAGGGGTATCACCACTTCTCGCTGGGATCCGGGGGCTGTTTCTTGGA
>JBEGOB010000244.1:0-3042 GCA_041182265.1 Verrucomicrobiota bacterium
CCCGCGTTGTCAGCTCATTCGCCAGCCAACGAGGACCTTGGCGTTCCCGGCCAGCCGAACAGTCGTCAACGCCCCCGCGTTGTCAGCTCATCCGTCAGCCCACCGGGCCAGTGGCAAAAAATAAACGCCAAAATTAACCGTTAACGCATTGAATTACCGATTCGGTCCGGGCTCGGTTCACAGCTTGTCAATTCCACGCCCGTCACGGGCAGCCCATCTCACCAAGCCCATCACCCGTTCCATCACCCGTTCCATCAGCTCATGAAATACAAAGCCACGCTCTTCGCCCTGCTCGCCGCCTCCTCCATCCCCAGCAATGCAACTACCTTCACGTGGGGAGCTCAAAAAATTGCCACCAATTGGAGCGAAGGCAAAAATTGGTTTGAAAACAGCCAACCTGCCAACTCGAACAACACCATTCTCGAATTTGCTTGTGACGAGGATGCTGACAGCGTGAACAGCGAACCGTGGAATGATTTTCCCGATTGGGCACTTAACATCGGCAGGCTGAATTTCAGCAGCGTCACGATGCCCATGACTCTCACCGGGAATGCTTTCGGGTTTTTGCCGCTCGATGGCAGCCAGCAAATCAATCAGAACAGCCCGCAGATCCAGTGGATCAGCAATACGGCCTTCTCTTTCCGATCGGGCAGCAACAGCCAAATCAACCTCAATGCCGGTGAGTTGGTGATCGAATCCACGGTTTATCTGGATACTGACGGCGGAACCGTCCGTCAACTGGTGGTCGGTGGCGAGAGCGAGGATCCACAAGTGCTCTACGTTGATGGCACCTTTGCCAAGGGTGGCAGCGGCTTTGACCCGGACCTAGTGATTCAGAACAACAAGACCGTTAACGTGAGCGGAGCGCTTACCTTTGGGGCCGGTAGCGATGGCAGTGTTTTCATCAACTCCGGTCGCCTCGAATTTACCGACGAGGGGTTTATGACCGGGTCACCGGTGATTGGCAACGGCAGCGGAGCGGACAGCGCCATGCTGTTCCTCAATACTCCCGAACAAACGATGGGCAATCAGCTTGAAATCCGTGGCGGCTCGTCCGGGCGGCGGGTCATCGGCGGTCTGAATAATGAGGATAATGTCACCTACTCCGGCAATATCATTTCGAACAACTCGCCGGCCTCCTATGACGTGGTTGCTGTCACTGAAGGCAGCGTCACGCTCAGCGGTAGCCGCAATATCAACGCGGTGCTCAACATCAACCGTCCCGCAGAGAATACCACTGAAGACAGCCCCACCTACGGCGGCACCGTCATCCTCAGCGGCACCAGCACCTCGACCTCCGGTGTGAATGTTTACGGCGGAACCCTCTCGGTAGGCGCAGACAGTCACCTCGGCGTTGCGGGCACCCTCACCCTCGACGGCGGCACGCTCGAGCAATCCGCCGGGTTCAGCACTACCAGAAATATCGTGCTTGGCAGCAACGGCGGCAGGCTCGACAACTCCTCCAGTTCATCCCTCATCGTCCCGACGTTTTCCGGCGGAATCAGTGGCGTGGGGAACCTTGTGATCGATTCTTACACTTCCGCAAAAAACACCGCACAAGGCTGGGAGATTTTGGAAGGCATCCGGTTTACGGGTGAAAACACCTACGTCGGCAGCACCACCATCGCCATCGGTTATGTCAACGGTACGAGTGCCACGGCGTTTGGCCATGCCGACAACACGGTGGTCCTCGCTGGCGGTGGCCTCAGCTTTGACTCCGACCGCACCAACAACTACAAGATCTCCCTGGTGGGTTCCGGAAAAATGAATGTGAGGAGCGGCTTCACCGTCAATGCCGCCAGCACGATCAGCGGCAGCGGTGGCTTGGCGAAGCACGGCAAGGGCGCCTTGGTTCTCCTCGCAGAAAATACCTACACGGGCGAAACGACGGTTTATGAAGGCGGTTTGATCTTGGCGCACCCTCGCGCATTAGCCAATTCGATGGTGAATCGCTCCACCTCCACGGGGAATTTGTTGTTCGCCGTTGAGGGTGAGAATACCTATCACCTCGGCGGCTTGTCCGGCAACCAGATCATTCAAATCGGTGGCAATTCGCTGTCCTTGGGCGGCTCGAACCAAGACTGGACGTCCAACATCGGCGTCGTCGGCACCGGCAGTCTGATCAAGACCGGCACCGGCAAGATGACCATCCAGGGCAGCGGGTATTTCGACATCCCCACCCTCCAAGTGGACGGCGGCGAGTTTCACCTGAACGGAGGCGGCTCATTCCGACCTTCCATCAACGTCTCGGTGGCCAGCGCTGCGATTCTCAACAATCCGCGGACCATAGGATCGCTGTCCGGCTTGGGAACGGTGAAGGGATCCGTCACGATCAACTCCGCGGGGAACTCGACCTTTGGCGGCAACTTCATGGATGCAACCGTCACGATCAACTCTGCGGAGAACTTGGCCTTTGCCGGCAACTTCAGCGCGGTATCGCTGATCAAGTCCGGCACCGGGACACTCACCCTGAGTGGGACCGGCAGCGGTAACGTGGTCGTGAATGCCGGCGCCCTCGAATGGGCCAATGGGGCCTCGTATGATGTGACGAGTGGCAATGGTTTTGTGGTCGGCTTTAATGATGGGAATGACGGGACCGCCCTCATCAAGAGCGGTGCCGCAGTCACCAGCTTCAGGACCTGGATCGGTTACAGTACGGGAAGCAAGGGCGCGATTGTCGTTGAAGGCACCTTAGCCTCGACGGCGGAAATCCGGGTGGGTGGCTCTGGACAGGGTTCGCTCACGATCAAGGACGGCGGCCGCGCGGTGGTGGGCACCGACCTGCTGCTGTCACCCTATGGCTTGGCTTCCTCGGGATCTGTTAGGATTGAGGCTGGCGGCACGCTGCAGATCGGCACCGGCGGCGACGGCGGAGGGATGTGGGGTGCCGGAATCCTGACCAACAACGGCACGATTGTCTTCAATCGGGCGAGCAACTACACTCTCGACACCCCGCTCCAAGGCACTGGCGGGTTGGTGAAACAAGGTGGCGGCACGCTCACCCTGCCAAGCGGCGTTTCCACCACCTACACCGGAGACACC
>JBEGOB010000245.1:0-6639 GCA_041182265.1 Verrucomicrobiota bacterium
ATCAGCAACTACTCACGAAATCCACCCATGTTTCCGTTCTTTTGTCCCTCGTCACTTCATAGTGTTCTTTGATCGTAAAAGGAATGACAGTGCCGTTCTCCTTGGTAAATTTTCCCTTGATCAGGAGCCTGAACGGCTCGTCGCGGTTGATAGCACGGGGGAACTCTGCCTGAATGATTCGGGACTTGGTGACAACGACCACTCCCCCATCCATGCTGTTGTGCGATTCATAGACTCTGTGTTGAAATAGCATGGGAAATTTGAGAGCGGTTACACCTGGATCAACTGTGCCGTCAGCATACGTGACTTGCACGGTCGTGAACTCGGCAGACGCAAAAGTGAATGTATCATCCATGTAATGGGCTCGGATATCGTAAGGCTTCTTGCTCTTAATGGAGCCACCCAACAAGCTGCCGACCGACATATTGGTGTCGATTTCTACCTTCGGAACAGGCGTTTTGGCAGCGGGCATTTTACCGACAGCATCGAAGGACACCGTGTCATAGTTATAAGTGCACGATGGCACTAGAAACATACCAGCCAGCAGTGTGAATGAAACAGCGAGAATTGTCTGAGTTTTCATGGTGATTGTAATTTCGGAGTGATCGGACCAGCATTAAGGATTCGTCTACAGTTCGTTCGTCGCCTCCTCGGTGGTCTCGATACGCCAGAAGCGGCGATTTTCGTTCATCGACCAGGTGCCGAATTCCTGCCACGAACCATTCCCAGAGTGGCCGGCGACCGGAAGCGCGCTAAAATCGAGATCGCTCGAGCTTTTCAACTCATGACGAAAACCAACACGGGTGAGAGCTGAAACCTTGGCTTCGCCCGGTAGCGTCCGAGTATCCACCATCCAGCGCAGCGGACCGGAGAAGTAGCTGCGGGCATCCCACTCCAGGACGCCAACAGCTGTAGAGTTGTTCGATGAAGTATAACTCATCCCAGTGCCTGGCAATTTCTGATATAACATATGAAGCACGCCGTCCGCCTTCCATCGATTCTCGTCGTAAGTCACTTCCCAGCGGCCGAGATTCTCGTAGGTCAGGTTCATCCGCGACCAATGGTTGCGCCCGGGGTCTTGTGCGAGGGGCTTGGAAAAGACAACGGTGATGCCGTCGAAACGATTGTCATTGTAGACTACGATGATCCGGTCCGATTTGTCCGTTAACACCACTGGCCGACCGACCCAACTTGAACTCAACTGGGTTTCAGAGTAGCGGGTGGCGGGATTGTCGATGTTGCGTGCTGAAACGGTGCGCTGATGCCAGACCGCACCATCGTGAAAAATGATCTGATACTGTCGTGTATGATCGCCGATGGCAGCCCGATCCGCCCACCAGTTCGCGATGATTGGCCGACCGGCGCTATCAGTCGTCATACCAGCCTCGTTCATAATGCTGTAGCCCTCTGGCAGGTCCTTGACGATTTCAGGCACATGATTCGCACCAAAATTCTTGAAGTTGGCATTTTCAACGACAGGCACGGTGACTGAACTGCCATTCGAACGTTGCCATGTCGTGCCACCATCCGGTGAGCGCAGATAGACGTAGCGGTGGTTAGTTTGGTAGCCAGTCTGTTTCGCCGGCGAGTCCCCATTGTAGCGGAAAACGCCGGCCATGTGGAGCATGCCATCGGGACCCAGCGTCAAGCGATCAGGGTAGAAGCAATTGTCCGGGAGATGACCGCGGCCGAGCATGAGTGGCTGCTGGATTCCACCAGCATCAGCGTGGACCGGTGCCCAGGTTCCGGTGCTGGTGCGGTAACGATTGAGATACCAATCGCCACTACCCGATGAACCCTCACGATACAGAAACAGAACATCACCATCTGGCAGCTTCACGAATTTCGGGTAGGTGACGCTCCCCTCCTGTCCAGTCATCCCCGCGGTGCCGAGACTGGCCATTACCACCGGATCAGTCCCGAGAACCGATGCCGTGCTTTTTGCATACAGTAATGCATTCACGTGCAATCCCCAGCTCATGTGCAAGAAACCTTTGCCGTCTACGGCACAGCTGATCACATTGTGGGTGTCGTCGATGTTGAAGGATAGAAAGTTTGTCGAGAAGAGTTCCCAACGCGACTCCCCGACCGTCCGGCGGCCAATCACAATGGTGTTGTTCACCAGATGTGCCGCATCACTCGCGTGGCGGCGGTAGTAGGCGATGATCTGGCGGTTTCCAACGGTGATGAGGTTGTCCTGAGCAAAAGCCACCGAATTGATGCCCGAGCCCGCGTAGCCGTTCTCGTCGGTCTCGGGATTCTCATCCGTCACAGGAATGAGTGAGACCAGTGGCTCAACAACGGGCAGATCCGGTGGGACAGGATCCAATGGAGTTTGACTGAGTGAAAAACCGAGCAAAGTGCCGGAAACAGCCGTGTTGGACCTAGCAAAACCTACTGAATTGATATCCTCGTTGAGTACGGCGGTGGTGGCGCGCACGATGTTGTAGCCCGTATCGGTAGAGCGCTTGGCATACCAAGTGGATGTCCAAGTCCCCGTGCCGCCGGTGGTATCGAGTACGATACGCAGATGAAATGTTCCCCCAGTGCCGCCGGCCCAGTTCGTCCAGCTGGCAGAATTGGCCGTCCCGCCATTGGACCCGGAGCCGCTGCCGAGCAGGCACGAGTTCTGAGCGCTTGCGGGCGTTTCGGAACCCCGCACCAACATCCATGTTCTACCCGTTACGTTGCTGCCAACGAAGCGTTGAGTCGCTCCGGCGAGGATGCTTTGGCCTTTGGCAAAACCCACTGCAAGCCATTCGTTACTACCATCCGCAGCCGTTGCGCTCAATCGGGCGTCAAGCGTGTAAATCCGGCCATTAATCGGTGTGAAGTTGAGCGTTGCGCTACCTCCAGCGTCGCCGTTGATGCTACCGCCGGCCCCGAATTGTGGCGAAGCGATCCAAGTCAGGCCGGCGGGACGGATATCGGGCGCCCTATCATTGAGAGAGCCGCTGCCGTCGAAGTTGTCCTCGATAATGACGTTGCCCGCGAGAGGCATGACCAAAAAGGTCAGGAAAACAACTGCGCGTAGGATCATCGGGTGAATCTTTCGGGGTCGGTAGCAGGTAATCACTTCTATCATTAAGAATGAGTAGAATCCGTTTATAGTCTTACCGGCAATCCCTAATAGAGGTGTAAACAGGATTCACAGAGTTTGCCGGACACGCGAGCCACACTCTTCGCAACCTGACATTCATTTTTTTCCTAAAGCTCCCATAATCGCATGGAAAGCTGGTTTGGGATTGGCTTCGCGGTCGAAAAGCAGGCCATGGTTAACTCGCTTCCACGGCCATTTGTTCAGCCAGCTGTGGCGATCGCTGATTCCCCAGACTGTCACGCGATCCACGTGTTTGACGTTGGCCATGACGGCTTCCATGACCTTTCGATAGACAGCCGCCTGCCGTTCAAGCACCTCATCCGGGCAACCTTCCACGTAGGGGTCCTGTTTATTCGCCTCCTCGCGGGTTTTCTGATTCCAATGCTGCGCCCTTGGAATAACATCGATATCGAGTTCGGTCAGAGCGCAGCGGAATCCCTCCGTCGCGAATTGTTGGATCATCCTGTCGAGGTTTTCCGACGTTCTGTCACCGAGTTCCAGGTGGCTCTGGCTGCCAACGACATCGACCCTGCAACCCTTGTCGCGGAGCGAGCGCACGAATGCCAGAATAGCCTTGAGTCGATCAGGCCTTTCGACGGCGAAATCATTGTAGGTAAGCTTCGCCTTCGGGTCG
This sequence comes from Verrucomicrobiota bacterium, assembly GCA_041182265.1. Classification (GTDB taxonomy): domain Bacteria; phylum Verrucomicrobiota; class Verrucomicrobiia; order Verrucomicrobiales; family Akkermansiaceae; genus Luteolibacter. The sequence goes on from JBEGOB010000245.1 coordinate 3,735, forward strand.
ATCCCGGCAGCAATCTTGAAAAGCCGCTCCGGATAATCAGCCCCGAGCACACGGGTGAGATCCGTCGCTCGGTATCCGGGCGAAGGGACCTCGACGAATTCATTGAGCACGTCCCATGAGTCGATTCGTCCCGCGTAGCGACCCATGAGTTTCTCGGCATGGTCTTCGATGCGTTTCCACACGAGCTTCGCGTCGGCTTCTTTCTCCCCGTCCCGGAAAAGCCAACCCGGGTAGTTTCCATCGCGGTTAAAAATCAGGGTGTGCCCCACGACGCGTTGCTGGTTCTTTGTGGCAAAATCCATCAGGCGATCTACCGGTTCGAAACAGTAGACACCTTCCTTCGGACAGAGATACTGCCACTTCATACAGTTCTCCGGAGTGACGCTGTCAAACTGTGTCTGGAGGATATGGATCTCCTCCTGGGTGTAGATCTTGTCGAATTGGGTTTGGACGGAGGTTCCCATCAACGGCTTTCCATCCGCTAGGGTCCGCAGCGATGCAAGGACGGGGTCCTGCGCTACGGCGCGCTGGGTTGCGAACAGCAGGCCGCTTGCGGAAATCCCGCGCATGAACCGCCTGCGGGTCATCGGGTTGGGATTAGGCGATATGTTATGTTCCATGATAGTGTTATTTTGTCTTGGTAAATCGAAGGTCCCTTGGTGGTCAGCCAAATCTCCCACGATCTTATTACCATTGCGATTCTATAGACCTGTATCGTGCTGGACCCGGTAGAATCCGCGACCGGTTTCAGGACTCGGATCGGTAATGATGAGCTGGTCCTCAGATTCCAAGAAGACCGCATGGGTCACCTTTTGCCAAGAACCAGCGGCAAGGTTGATTGATTTCCACAGAATAAAGTTTTGGCCGGGTTGTAATGGCATTCCCAAGGAGACTCTGTCGCCGTAATGCTGAATCCAGTCCACCACCAAAAGTTCCGGGTCGTAGGGATTGATGGTTTCTGATAGACTGATCACGTAGGTGGTCATTGATCGTGCCGGAAGCGGCTGGCTTTGATTGGGATCAATCGAGCCAAGCGCTTGATACGGATTGATGAGGGTGGCAGCATTGGTGCCGGTTTGCGTCGTCTGGAACGCAGCGGCAGAGGCAACTGGTAGCCCGCTGAGTCGGAGAGAGATGCTAATCGCTGTGGTGCCTTCGTTGAGGGCAATGAGCGTGAGCTTGCTGCCCGTGGAATCAATAAAGCCGGAGATGCTGAGGTTGGTGGCGGTCACGTCAACGCGCTGATCGCCGGGCGAAATCTCTTTGGCGTAGTGCTTGACGACATGAAACGCATTCTGGACCGCGTATTGTCTATTGGTAGTAGTCGGCGCGTTCACCCCGATCATCGCCCAGACCTGACCTGTATTAGCGCCATGGACCATTCTCCAGCAAAGGTAGGCAGAGGCATCTGACAGAACCAACGTATCGTGAATATTTTTCGCGAGAAGCATCCAGTCCTCCTTGATTCCAATACTACCTACGACTTCCGGATTTCTATCTTGCCCCCATTCAGTCATCCATCCTCTATGGCCATTATAATTATTTTTGACCCCGGTGAAGTCATTTGTGCCGTAGTTATGGAACCCCATGTGATTCACAAAGGAGAGGCCCGAAATCGTCGGACCGATTGACTTGAAGGATGAGTGGTCATGAGCATCCACCGCGATGAATTGCGGTTTGTTAGGTTCATTCTTGATTTTATTGTGAACCGCCTCCAAAGCCAGCTTGTAGCTCGCAGAACCTGTCACTGATGCGGGAACGGTCTGTGTCGGGAACAAGCGGCAGGTCTCTTTCGTGACGGCGGGTGCGGGATCATACATCGGCTCGTTTACGATAGAGATGTAGTCGTGCATCCAGTTGGACGCTGCGAGCCTGTCATACCACCAATCAGCGAATCCGGCGTAATCATACTGGCCTGATACGATCCTGAGCGTGCCACTATTGATACTGTTATTACTTTTGAGAGATGCCGGCGGAGACCAGCAAGTCAACAGGCTTTTGGCACCATTCCTCTGGGCCCTCATTGCCAACTCGTTGTTCAATGTATCCGAGTTGCCTGTCCTGAGGCGGACAATATCGACGCCGCAGTCGACGTAAAGTAGGTTCTCGATCGCGTCTTTTTGCGTGACGCTCAAATTTTGATAGTGCGTCGTATTAAATGCGACCGAACCACCGATACCATCCATGATCTGCCGACGGGCCGATAGGTTGGGAGTCACCGCAATTCCTGCGGGCGGTGTGGGATTGACCACCACCGAAATATCATCCAGCCAAACAGTCCCCACACTGGGATACTGGATACGAAGTCGCGGGCTGCTCTCCACGGTGTTATGATTCCAGATGTAATAGGACCACGCCGTGGAGAGCGTGAAGTCCTGGAAAACATAGTTGTTTGTTTGCATCACAAACCGGACCTTGGTGCCGGTCTTTGCTGCACGAGCGCGGAAAGTTATGCAGGTTGAGCGCCCTGTGCCGAGATTAGTAAAAGTAGGTCCCAGCGTCTGCACCCGCCAAATGTTGCTGGTCCCACTGACAACACTAGTGGTCACATTCTTTAAGGCCCTCGTTCCAGCGTATGGCTGGGCAGTCTCAAGCGAAAAGGACGCGATAGCACCGCCACTGGCATTATGGCTCCATCCTGTATTGGCTCCACTCTCAAACCCGCCATTCGGCACCAAGCTCTGAGCATGGAGAAGCTCTGCACCCAAGATGAAAAATACCGCGATCAACCGGTGGATCTTTGTAAAAACCACTGTATTAACGTGGAACATAAAAATTCCCAGAAAGTTTCAATTGCTGGTGAAAAGCGCGAAAATCTCCGCCAGTGAAGACTGGTGAGCGATGAACTTGGGATCGAACGTGTTTGTTCATGGATTTTTGGCTTTTCTAGCTTCAATCCGCAAGT
>JBEGOB010000246.1:0-3304 GCA_041182265.1 Verrucomicrobiota bacterium
GATGAGGACGATGTTGGGTTTTTCGTCCGCGTAAAGCATCGTGGCGGCGAACAAGAGGAGGAACAGTGCTTTCATAGTGGCTTTCAGGATGACGGAGAGCTGTCCATACGTGTGAAAATACGATTCGAAGACACTCAATTTTTCCAATAAGGCTCCAGCAGTGCGCTCAGACGATCGACCACGGGTTTGGCGTGCGGATTGTCGGCGATGTTGATGTCCTCCATCGGGGCGATTTCGTGATCAAAAAGAAAAAATATGCCAGGCAGAACAAAACATATGCCAGGCATCCATCAACGGAATTGGCAAGATTTTGGGGTGTTCGGTCGGAATACGGGTGGGTCAAAACAACGGAAACCAAGGACTTTTGAGAGAGGGTAACCATCGTATCCATTCGTGCCGCTTAGGCAGAAACAGAGCAAAAGTTGGGGCAGGTTTCTCGTGGTGCTCACGCCCGCAGGTTTTTTTTGTATTGAAACCAAGTGCCGCCGGAAACCACGCGGAATGTCTCCCGACGGCCAACAAGGCCAACCCCCTTTTCCCCTTCCCAGACTAGCTCACCAGTGTATTCTCTGCGCTGAGTGAAGAAGCAAATTCCTAGCATTCATTAGCGTTTCTTCGGCCTTCCACGTCTCTTCCATGAAACCGAATCGCCGCATCTTTCTTCAAGCCGGAACCGCCGCCGCTTCGTTCTCGTTTTTCGGGTTGAACCAACTTTTCGCCGAAGAAGGCATCCCACAGTCCGTCGCGGACCTTTGGGCCGATTTTGATCCGCAGCGCGATCCCATCGAGACGGAGGTGATTCGCGAGTGGAAGGAGGACGGCATGGTTTTGCGGCATGTGGGCTATTTCATCGGCAGCTTCAAAGGCAAGCCGGCACGCATGGCGGCGGTGTATGGCTTTCCAGAGGGCACGAAGGAAAAACTCCCTGCGGTGATGCACATTCATGGTGGCGGCCAGCGAGGCTCGGTGAGCGAGGTGAAGCTGCTCGTGGCGCGAGGTTACGCGGCGCTGTCAGTCAATTGGGGTGGCAGTGGCAATGGAAAAGCGCCCTTCAACACCTGCGAGAAGGCCGAGCCGGGCGATCCGAACACGGATTGGGGCGCTGTCGATCCCTCACAGCTCAATGTGCCTGGTTACTCGTCGATGCTGCCAGGTCCGAAGCATGTCTTTGAAGACCGCGAGCATCCGAAGAACAACAATTGGTATCTTCTCGCGCTTGGCTGTCGTCGCGGGCTCACGTTTCTCGAACAGCAGCCGGAAGTCGATGCGCAGCGCCTCGGCGTGCATGGTTACTCGATGGGCGGCAATCTCACGATGTATGTCGCAGGCACCGATGATCGCGTGAAGGCCGCCGTGCCGGCCGTGGGTGGTCAAGGTTGGCGCTGGCAGGGACGCGACTACCTTGGCGGCAAGGCGCAGCAGGAGCAGATCAAGGGCGATATCGAGGTCTTCAAGCGCACGCTGAGCTTCGAAAGCTATGCGCCGCGCATTCACTGCCCGGTTTTGCATCGCAGCGCCACGAACGACTTCCACGGCTGGATGGACGACGTGTATCGCACCAACGAACTCATCAAAAATCAGCCCACGCGCTACAGTTGGGTGCCGCACATGAATCACCGCCTCACGCCGGAGGTCGCCATCACGATGCCGCTGTGGTTCGACCACTACCTCAAAGGCGGCCCCGCTTTGCCGGAAACACCGCAGAGCGAGCTAAGCCTCAAATCGAACGACGATGTGCCGATGCTGCGTGTGCGGCCGGATGCCAAAACGCTGCCCGTGGCACGCGTGGAGATCTTTTACAGCATCGATCCCGATCCACGCGCACGCTTCTGGCGCAGTGCCGAGGTTCATCACGAAGCGGAGGGCTACATCGCCCATCTGCCGATCCACACGCTCGACACGCCGCTGTTCGCCTTCGCGAACGTTTACTACACGCTGCCTAAGCCCGAATCGCTGGCGCAGATCCCCGGCAATGCCAAACCCGTCACCGAAGTCTGCATCAGCTCGCTGCTGCACACGCACAGCGCGGCGGAGGTCAAACAGGCCGCCCCCAAGCTCACCGCGAAGCCTTCCAAACTCATCGAGGACTTCGCCCACGGCCAAGGCGACTGGTATTCTCTCAACGCCGGCAATCTCACGCATCAGCAGCTCTGGACACGCAAAGTCACCGACCCGCTCTGGCGTGGACCGGAGGGCAGTAAGCTCGCCCTCACGCTCAAAATGCCGCAGACCAACCGCTTTCACATCATCCTCGAAGAAAACGAATGGCGCAGCTACCGCGGCCAACGCCGCACCTTCGTCTGCAGTCGCGAAATCCCCGGCTCCGATGCCCCGCAAACCCTCACGCTCGATTTGAACGACTTCACTTCTCCCGAAGGCCCGCTCACCAGCTGGTCTGAAATCGATCAACTCGGCCTCTGCGCCCACTTCGTCGCTAAAGGCAGCACCGCGAGCGACGCCCCGCTTTGGAAAGGCCCCGCGCCGGAGTTTATGAGGCTGGCGTGGGAGTGAGGACTCGCTCCAGAGTGTTCATCACGATGTAACACCAGTATTCATTGCGATTGCACACTTGAATCATGCGGTTCAAACTCATGCATGCTCCTTCGTGAAACTCTTCTCTCTGTCCTCCAGCAGCCAGCGGTATCTCCCGCGCCTGCCGGTGAGTTGCGGCGGCATCGGCAGCCGGTTTGGGAGCGTAGCCAGCAGTAGTCGCATGCCTTGGTGCTCACGGGGGTGAGGCGCTGCGGCAAAAGCACCTTGCAAGGCCAACCCCCTTTTCCCCTTCCCAGACTAGCTCACCAGTGTATTCTCCGCGCTGAGTGAAAAAGCAAATTCCTAGCATTCATTTCATTAATTCCTAGCATTTCGGCTACTCGCCCTTGCCGTCACCGATGATCCAGCCCCAGCCTACAGGTGGTTTGGCCCATATCCGGGTGCGGCCGGGAATGGAATCCAGCGATGGCAGGCCCGACACGAACGACTCATGTTTCGCCGCCATGGTCTTGACGATATCCCCATGCCGTTCGGCAAGATCGTTTGTCTCGCGGGGATCCTGTCTGATGTCGAAAAGCTGCCATTCCTTGCTTCTCTGGTTCTGCACGATGCGCCAGTCCTTCCAACGAACCGCCGACAGGCGGTGGAAGCTGGCGTCCTTCGGATCCGCATTGTACCAGTAGAGGAACTCATGCGCGTCGCCCTTCCGCGCCCCAGTCAGATACGGTAGCAGATCCTTGCCGTCGCAACGCTCCGGTGCCTTCACACCTGCGACAGTGGCTGCCGTAGCGTAGTAATCCAGGGTGCAGGA
>JBEGOB010000247.1:0-7533 GCA_041182265.1 Verrucomicrobiota bacterium
GCCGCCGGACTCAAACAACGCCTGACCTCTTGGACCAAGGAACTACGCCCCACCGGGATGCCTGCGCCTCCCTTGGACGCCCAGGAAACAAGTTGGTATCGCCATTATTTCGAGAAGTGACCACCCGATCCCGCGGGGTGAGTTTGGAGCTGTTTGACCGTGCCATAAGGTGTGCCGGAAAACTCGTTTCAGTCATCGAGATCGAACTGGCCGCTCCGCCGCTGTAGGCTTAGAAATCACAGGTAACTCGCTGAAAAGTGTGGCATTCGTGAGTTTCGTCCATCTTCCTTCATTGCCCAATTGGCAAAAAGTGCACCGTCGCTTGCCCATGCACATCGTCAGCTATCAGGATGCGCCCCGGAGTTTGTCGAAACGCCGCCACCCTAACTTGCGAGGATTTCGCCGAAGTGTTCCATCACCCGCTGCGGCACAATGGCCGCCTACCCGTTCGTTTCGCTGGCAAGCATCCGCCAGCTGCGGGAGAATCAGGCGGCGCCGTGGCAGATGCTCGCCAACACCCTCGAAGACTGGGTCGAACCGATCGCCTGCATGTGGCGCCTCGCGTGCAACAACGGGATCACCGAAGGATTCCACCGCAAGATGAAGCTCGTTCAGCGACGCACGTATGGCTTCAGAAATTTCGAAAACTACCGCCTGCGCGTCATCGCCCAATGCGGATGAACCCAACCAATCCCCAACTCATTTGAAACCTTAAAAAACCCCCACTCCCCAAACTTTGGTGTAGACCCAAACTTTGGTGTAGAACCCCTTTATCTTGAGAGAGTGCCGCCGGCCGGACTCGAACCGGCACGCCCTTACGGACAACAGATTTTAAGTCTGGGGTGTCTACCATTCCACCACGGCGGCTTTGTAATTCATGATTAGGGACTTGAGCTGTATCACCGGGGAACGATGAGTGGGCTAAGAGCCTGAAATGAAAGCAAGGCGGAACGGTTTACATTCGGGGACTGGACTCTGGCAAGGCGATTCCTCACTTGGGGGAAAGTTCCGCGCTGCGTGTCTCTTTATTCATCGGTAAGAGGGCTTGCCGAGGTCGAATTTTTATCGTGGCAGCGTGATTTGAAGGATTTTTGAGTCGGCAGTCGCCGTGAGCGGGGCGCTTCCCCGTGGGACTAGAATGAAGATTCCCTTTTCGAATTTCCGGCCTGCGGCACTCTCGAGTCCTCCTTCGACGATGGAGAGGATGGAGAATCGATCTTGGCATGGGTTGGCGATGGGTTGGCCGTTTTCGAGCGATTTGAGGTCGGTTTTGAAGTAGCCACAGCTTGCGAGTGTGTCCTCGGTGGGCGTGTCCATGGTCGGCTCGAAGTCGTCGAAGTCGATGCTGGCGAGCGACTCTGCGACGTGGAGATCGCGGGGTTGGCCGTCGAGACCGAGGCGGTTCCAGTCGAAAACGCGGTAAGTGGTGTCGGAGTTTTGCTGAATTTCGTGGATTAAAAAGCCAGCGCCGATGGCGTGGAGTCGGCCAGAAGCGATGAAGATCGAGTCGCCAGGATTTGGCGTGAGGGCGTGGACGCAATCGGCGACGCTGCCGTCAGCAAGAGAGTTCTCGAAGTCCCTGCGAGTGACGCCGTTTTTCAGGCCCACGTAAAGTTTTGCGCCAGGTTCGCAATCCGCGATGAACCACATTTCAGTCTTTGGTTCGCCACCTAGCATGGGTGCGAGATGACTGGGGGGATGGACTTGAATGGATAGGTCGTCGCGAGCGTCGAGAATTTTGATGAGGATTGGAAAGCGTGGGTGATCGAGGAAGTCGTCGCCAAAGATCTCAGAGCGTCGGTCCGACCAGAGATTGTGGAGAGAAAATCCGGAAAATGGGCCGTCGGCGACGATGGACTGCTCGTGTTCACGGTCCACAATTTCCCACGATTCGCCGAAGGGTTGCTGGGGGTCGGGCAGCGAGCGGGCGTAAACGCGCTCCAGCTCGCGGCCGCCCCAGACACGTTGCATATAAAGTGGTTGGAAAATGATTGGTTCCATGCGGCGTGGCAATAGAGGGTTTTTCGGGGTTTGGCAAATCCAGACAAGCGCGTGATTGACTCAGTTTGGTGAATTGAGGCATTCTCGTTGTAAGTTGCCTGATTCCGTGACCATTTCCGCCGATCCCATCAAGCGCCCGAAGCGGCGCTTGCGTGCTTTCCTCCGGTGGGCTTGGGCCTTGCCGCTGTTGTTTTTGCTTTGGTTGGATGGACCTGGCGTGCGCTTTCTGGCACCGCGTGTGGCGGGGTATTATTTAGGGAAAGCAGGCTATCAGGGAGAATTTGAGGTGGTGGGGCGTTTGACGGGTGGGCTGATGGTAAGGGATTTGAAGATCAAAGGGGCGGGGGCTGGACTGCGGATTGCGCGGATTGTTCCGGAATATCGCTGGGCTGAATTGCTCCGTGGGCGCTTGGATGGGCTCGCTTTGGCGGGCGGAGCTCTGGATTTGGACTTGAGCGGCTCGGGTGAGGGCGGGGTGGATGCACCGCTGGATCTTCAAAATTGGCTTGGCGGCGTGCGGGCACTTAGGGCGCAGCTTGTTCCGATGAATTTGCAAGTGGGTGACTTGGCGATCTCGGCCAAGAGTGACGGAGCGGTTTTGTTTCGGCTGGATTCCAGTGGGCTTTCGCACCGAGCGGGAAGTGACGAATTTGAATTTCGCTTAGGGGAGATCACGGATGCGACTGGGAAGGACTGGCCGAAGCAGGAGTTTACGATGGCATGGCGAGATGAAAGTTTGGAAATTCCACGCATCGACCCTCTACCAGGTGTGAGTTTTCGGGATTTTCGCTTGCTGATGCCGCTGGCGGGTGAGGTGGGCGCGGAGGTGGAACTGCGCATGGATGAAGCTGTTTTCAGGCTAGGAAGTTCGGCTGATTTTCAAGTGGTCCGCGTGGATCTCATTGAGGGATCTTGGGCATTGTTGGCTGGCTTGCAGCGTTTTGGCGTGCAGGTGCCGGTGGCGGCGGAGCTTAATTCACTGTCGATCGAGTTAGAGAATGTTTTACCAAATCCGAGATTGGTGCGCGGGACATGTCGGATCTTGTTGGAAAATGTGGAGTGGGATGAATGGGCAGCACCGGAATTGAGTTTGGATGTGGAGCTTGGTGCGGAGGATGTTTCAGTCGCTGCACGGGGGATGATTCCGGGTAGCGAGATCGTGTTGAATGCGGGAGCTGACGTGGAGAGGGATGGCGGTGGCTTTCAGCTAGGTTTGGTTAGAGGTGATTTCAGTTTGGCGGATTTTGCCGGTTTGGTGAAGGCGCTGGCGGGACGCGTGGAGGGGATTGATGCCGTAGCTGAGGTTCCAGCATCACTTGTGCGGGGGGATTTTTCGGTCGGTGTTGCCACCCAACAGGTGACAGAAGCGAGTGCGACGATTGAGTGGGTGCCGGCAGAAATTGCTCTAGCAAGCGGGATCTCGCTTGTTGGGAAATGGCGGAGGGGGGATGCGTTGGATGTCGCGCTTGCAATGGATGGGGTTTCTGCCCGGGCGAACTATCAGGAAACTTCGAAGGTGTATCAAGCGCACGCGGATTTTGAAGGTTTTTCAAGCGAGCGGATTGCAGCGTGGATGAAAATTTTCAAATGGACATCGACGGATCAGTTGAGCCTCGATGGAAAATGGCATGGGCGTGGTGATCTCGCGGCTGGAACGCATCAAGGTGGATTCTTGCTGAGAGAAAGTGAGTGGCGGCGTGAGGGGATGCAGTCGATCCAAGGCATGGGCAATTTGAATTACAACTGGCCACATGGCCTTGAGGCCGAAGACTTGCGCTTGAAGATGGGTTCGCAAACGCTCGCCGTGAATGCAGGATTGGAAAATCAACGTTTCAGCGTGCGTGACTTTGTGTGGAGTGATGGTGAGCAAGAGTTGGCAGAGGGTTCTGCAAGTTTTCCCATTCCGGAGGATTTGAACCAGTGGCGTGAAATGTTAGCTGATGATCAAAGTGCGGTAAGCGCGAAGGTCAAATCCCAGACGCTTTCGTTAGGTTTGTTGAAAGAATGGGTTCCAGCACTTGAGAAGTTGGACGCGCGGTCCACAGGGATGGTGGACCTGAGTGTTTCCGGGACTTATGCGTCACCGGTTGTTGATGTGAAAATCGAGGTGAAGGAACTTCGTTCGCAGCAACATCCGGAGCTTCCTCCAGCGGATTTGGCGATTGCGCTGCGAGGGCGGGATGGACAGATGCGTTTGGATGGCGCAGTGCAAGTGCCGGATTTTCCAGTCGCTGTGATTGGTGCGTCTATGGGATTTTCACCCAAGGAGTGGCTGGATGATCCAGGGCGCTTCATGCGTGAGAATATTGAGGCGAATCTCGATTTGCCGGAGTTGGAATTGTCGCGTTTTGGAAGTTTGATTCCCGGAGTGGATCAGTTAGCTGGTAAAGTTCGTGGTAAACTTGAGCTCAGTGGCGAGATTGGCGACCCGGAAGCTGTCGGTGGAATCGAGCTGACCGGTGGGACGTTCAGTTGGAAAAATTCGCACTTGCCGAAATTGGAGGGATTGTCGGGGGGCATTGATTTAAGTCGCCAGGAAATTCGATTGCGTGCGCTGAGAGGCGACGTTGCCGGTGGAAACATCACAGGTGAGGGGTGGCTGAAAGTGGAGGATGGGAAGATGATAGATATGGATTTTCGGATGCGTGCGGACCATGTGCCAATCGTGAGAAACGACCTTTTTCTCCTGCGGGTCAATGCGGACCTTCGCTTGTTGGGACCATGGGATGGTGCCATTCTATCGGGTGGAGTTGAAGCGGTGGACAGTATTTTCTATCGAGATATTGAGCTATTGCCGATCGGGACGCCGTTCACCGCCGTGTCGGCGGCAGCCTTGCCGAAGTTGGACGCGCCTTCTAGTCTTGGCGCATCGTTTCCAGCGCCGATGAGGGATTGGGGGCTCAACTTAACCGTTGCTGCGTTGGAGCCGATTTTGATTCGTGGAAATCTAGCAAATGGTGATGTGAGGGGGAGTGTCCGGATCGGAGGGACTTTGGGGAAACCCGCACCGCAGGGGAAATTGATGATTCGCGACTTCAGTGCGGCGCTGCCATTCAGTAAATTCGTGGTTCGCAGTGGCACTGCGACATTCACTCCGGATGCGGGGTTCGATCCGATTTTAGAGATTCGTGGAACGGCGAATCCACGACCGTATCGTGTGACTGGCTATGTGTATGGGCGTGCGTCCAACCCGCAATTGGTGCTCACTTCCAGTCCTCCTTTGCCGGACCATGAAATTGTCACACTTCTCGCTACGGGGGCGACTACATCGGGGCTTGAAGATCCCCAAGCGGCGTCTTCGCGGGCTTTGCAGTTGTTGGTTGAGGAGTTGAGACGAGGGCGTTTTCGCTTGGGTAAGAGTTTGCGTCCTGTCCTGGGCTTGTTGGATCGGGTGGACTTCAGCTTGGCGGAGTCCGACCCTTACACCAGTGATTCGTTTTCCACGGCTACGCTGTCAATTACGGATCGTTGGTTTCTATCCGCAGGTATGGGTGCAACGGGGGACACACGTATTTTTGCAATTTGGCGATTGAGTTTTCATTGATGAAAAAAAGTATAGCACTTCTGATTTTACTAACGGCCATGCACGCCGTTGCGGAGACACGCATCCGAATCGTAGGCTTGGAGCGGAAGAGTGAGATGCAGGTTTTGGAGTTGATGGGTGGGCGCTTGGAGCATGTGAGACAGAAAGAGGCTTCAGCGTCTCGCGCGGATGATGCTGCGTTTTTGTTGACGCAGGTATTGCGTAAGGATGGATATGCGAACGCGACGGTGGAATGGAAGTTGCGGGGGCGTTCTGAGATTGTGTTGTCGGTGAAAGAGGGGGGAAGGCTTTCGTTAGGAACGGTCAGCATTCGTGGAGTTACTCAAATCGAGGCGAAAGGTTTTGCGGAGCTATATGCACAGGTTGCGCGGAAAGATCGGCCGATCACTGCCGGGTCCGCGCCGTTTCGTGAAACAGATGTGAAGTTGGGTTTGTCAAACATCATCCAAGAACTGAAAGCGAAGGGCTATTGGGCGGCGGATGCCTCGGAGCATTCGAGGCGAGTCGATGTGGGCAGTGGAGTGGTGGATCTCGTGATTGATGTGAAGCAGGGGCCGCGTCATACAATCGGCGAGCCGCGAGTTGTGAGTCCTGACGGGCGTGGAACCGTTAGGACGAATACTACGCTTGCGCCTTTTGTTGGCCTTGTTGCGACGACCGGAAATTTGAATGCGTTGCGACTGGCGCTTGTGGAGGCATTTACAAGTCGTGGTTATCCGGATGCTAAGATACGGATGGGCAGTATTTTAGACTCCGGGCGTTTTATTCCTGAGATTCATATCGATCTGGGGCAGCGTGTGCGACTGAATCAAATTCATGTGGTGGGGTTGAAGAGGACTTCGCTTGAGCCCGTGCGTGAGAGGTTGAATCGTCTGGAGGGCGAGTGGTATGACGAGGCGGCAATGAATCGGCGTGTTAGGGGATTTCTTGCGACTGGTGCGTTTTCTTCAGCTAGAGTGGAGACGGAGGAAGTGGGTTACAAGAGGATCGACGCGACTTTGCATTTTGAAGAGGGTAGAGCAAAGGAAGTTTCTTTGGCGCTGGGCGTGGATTCTTATCAGGGGCCATTGGCGCGGGTAACGTATGCGGATCGAAATTTGTTGGGTCGGTTGTTGGGGTTGAATACCGGGTTCGAGCTCAGTGCGCGTGGGTTGCTCGGTGAGGCTGGCGTCACGGATCCTTGGCTTTTTGGTTCCGATGTGGCGGGAACTGCACGTGTTTATGCGTTGAGCTATGACCGGGAGGGATACAGTTCGTTTGAATCGGGGCTGGATGGCAAGCTTGCTTTGGAGCTTGGTAAGTTCTATGAGTTAGAGATTTTGGTGGGCAATTCTTTGGTGAACCTCAGTGATGATGGATTGCCATGGTCCGAGTTGGGAGAGACCGTTTACACTCATCCACACTTGCGGGTGACACAGACTTTCGATCACCGTGACAGTTCTGTGTTACCGACTCGGGGTTGGCATTTGGTTTTTCCATTCGAGGCTGGTGCTGCTATCGGCGATTTATCGACGTCGTATGTGAGTGCCGGTTTTGCGGGTTCTTGGCATTATAAGGTAAACGCGGATTATCAGATTGGATTGGGGGGAGAGTTTGGAATTTTGGTTCCTTCTGGAGGTGGTGATGATTTACCGATTGATCTGAGATTGTTCAATGGTGGGTCCAGGAGTGTTCGGAGTTTTCCGGATCGTGAGTTGGGGCCGAAGGTCAATGGCTATCCCAGCGGGGGGGAGTCGATGTGGAATGTGAATGCGGAATTGGTGCGTCGGCTCGGTAGGACTTTGCGTGTGGTGGGTTTTGTGGATTCCGGGGGGCTTACCCGTGATTTCAGCGACGTTGGGTCAGGGGAGTTGGAGATCGCTGGCGGAGTGGGATTGCGTTTGGACCTGCCGATTGGGCCGGTGCGTTTTGAATACGGGCGTAATTTGACACGCGGTGATGATGAGCCGGCTGGGACATTTCATTTCGCCATCGGGACCGTATTTTAG
>JBEGOB010000248.1:0-9232 GCA_041182265.1 Verrucomicrobiota bacterium
GAACGTGTGTAGGGTCAACAATCAGACGATCACCAAAGTGTTCCACCACTACCTGCGACACAAAAGTCCCCTGCCTGTGCGTCTTGCAAGCAAACCACCCATTGTGAAAAAATGGCGCTTCATCGCTGCGTTGGCGCGGAAGCAACCGACTTGAAGAATCCAAGTCTCTCTTGGCCCTAGAGCATGCGGGGAGCTTCAGGAACGAATATCCCGGCGCTCCCCGCAGCCTTCAATGAGCCCGAAGACTCAAGGTTCTAGGAGCATCCCCCCCGGGTTGCCCCCAAAAGTCTTAAAGTGGCAAAATCAAATGTAAGTTAAAGCCCTACACTCAGTCTTTTATTCCTGAAAGCCTTTTAATCGTTTCCTTTGTTAAATTTTTCAGATCTGGCCGCCCCCCAACCTTCAGATTCCCATTCTGCCATTCAAAACCTCTCCCCTAAACCAAAACACCAAGTAAACCCCACACACCCAGAACCCAAACGCAATCAAGGGCGACTCCATCACCGGAGCCGCCCTTTTTGCATCCAACCCCAAACCACCAATCCAAATAACCAATGTCACACTTCACCACCATCCAGACCCAAATCCGGGACCTCGCCGCACTTGGCGACGCATGCTCCGAACTCAAGCTCACCCTCGTCCCCGACGCCCTCTGCCGGGGCTACGCGGGCGTCACCCGCCAGGCACCCCACGTCATCCAGCTCAAAGGGCCGTATGACATCGCAGTGGAACCCGCCCCGGAAAATGACGGCACTTACGGCCTGACCACCGACTGGTGGGACGGACATGCCGCACGCGAAGTCGGGGTCGGCTACGGTCGACTCCTGCAAAGCTACGGCGTCCACAAGACCTTACGCGAGGCCCGCAACCGCGGACTCCGCGCCACCCGCAGAATTGAAACCGATGGCTCCATCTTGATCACCTTGGAAGGAGGTGCCCTTTGAACCGCAGCATTCAGGTTAAAATCTCACCCACCGGCGAGATCAACGTCGAGGCTAACGGATTCAAGGGCAAGGGCTGCGAAGCCGCCACCAAGGCGATCGAGGAGGCTCTCGGAAAACCCCGCGAACGCATCCGTAAACCCGACTTCTGGCGGCAATCCCAAGCCAACCAGAACCAACAAACCCTCGGCGAAGGAGGCGCATAAACCATGAGCCAAACCCTTCGCTTCAAACCCGGCGGTTCCATCGACTGCCTCTACACCGAAGCGATTCCCCTCCGTGCGCTCGGGCGACTCCACGTCGTCCGGGCCACGGATATTCGCTTCAACGAAACCACCCAACAGTGGGACGTCCACGCGGCCGACACCGGTCACGTGCTCTTTTCCCACGGCTCCCGCAGCGAATGCCTGCGCTGGGAGCATCAAAACCTCCAACCGGGCAATCCATCTGAAATCTGAAATCTGAACCCTAGCAAACACATGAACCTCACCACCTACCTCCGTGCCGGTTACCCCGGTCTTGCCGTCATCAGCTCCGAGGAAGCGCGCGCCGAAGCGGAAATCGCCTCTGCCTGTGCCTCCCTCGATCGCCGCCTCCACGCCTGGTCCTCCACCGAAGGACTGGTCGATACCCAGGAAGGACGCATCACCCCGTGCGCCGATCCGCTCGACGTGTTTCAAATTCTCGACGGCTTGTTTGCCAGCGAGGACCCACGCCACGTCGTTTTACTCCGCGACCTCCAACTCCACCTCGATCAAAGCGACCCAATGTTAGTCCGCCGCATCAAGGACATCCTACGCCTCGCCAAAAGCAAAGGGCACACGATCATCCTGCTAGGCTGCCGTTTGAAACTCCCGCCTGAACTCGACCGGGAAATCACCCATGTCGATTTCAGCCTACCCGGCCATGAGCAGTTAGGCGCGGTGCTCGATGGCATCATTGAATCCGCCAAACTGGAAGCACCCGACTCCGCGACCCGCGAAGCCGCCTTGCAAAGCGCCCTCGGCCTCACCACCACCGAGGCAGAGAACGCGTTCGCCCTATCCGTCGTGGAAACCAGTGGCATGGCCTCCCAAATCATCGCCCGGGAAAAGGCGCGCACGCTCAAGCGCAACGGGCTCGTCGAAGTCGTCGAAGCCACCACGGCGCTCGACGACATCGGCGGACTCGACCAGCTCAAGGCATGGCTGCAAGGACGGGGCAGCGCCTTCGGAACCGCAGCCAAAGTGTATGGCCTACCCGCGCCCAAAGGATTGCTCATCGTCGGCATCCCCGGCACCGGCAAATCCCTAACTGCCAAAGCCACCGCCGGCGCATTCGGACTGCCCTTGCTGCGTCTCGACATGGGACGCGTCTTCGGCGGCATCGTCGGCCAATCGGAAGCCAACCTCCGTTCCGTCATCCAAACCGCAGAAGCCATCGCGCCCTGCGTCCTGTGGATCGACGAAATCGAGAAAGGCTTTTCCGGTTCCCAAAGCAGCGGTGGCACCGACGGCGGCACCTCCTCCCGAGTCTTCGGCTCGTTTCTGAGCTGGATGCAGGAGAAGGAAAAACCCGTATTCGTGGTGGCTACGGCCAACGATGTTTCAAAACTCCCGCCCGAGTTCCTGCGCAAAGGTCGTTTCGATGAATTGTTTTTCGTCGATCTACCAGATGTCCAAGAACGCTCACAAATTTGGGAAATCGTCATTGCCCGCCATGGTCGCCGGCCCGTCGACTTCGACACCGACGTCCTTGCCCGCGCCTGCGAGCAATTCACCGGCGCGGAGATCGAAGCGGTGTTCATCGACGCCATGCACGAAGCCTACGCCGACGGCAGCGAGCCCCGGCGAAAACACATCACGGAAGCCATCGCCCGCACCGTTCCCTTGGCCCAACTGATGGACGGACAAATCGCAAGCCTCCGCCAGTGGGCAAAAGGCCGGGCACGAGAGGCCGCCAGCCGCAGCACGAACCCAACGGTAAGCGGACCACGCAACCCGCGCCCCGCCCGCCACATCAACCCCCCCAACTAGCAGCCAAGTCGCCAGTGAGGCCCAGCTTCACTGGCGACTAGAGCTCGCTTTGGGCAGCTTGGTTGGCGGAGCATGATGGGGCACCATGGTTGACCCGCCTCCTAGTTCCCATGGCGGCCAAATTTGCTTCACAGAACTCCGCTACAGTAACAAGAGACTTTCTCAAACTGCGCGTGGATATCGCCGTTGATTCCGCACTCAGCCGCCAGCTTTGTGAAGACCAACGCCCAGAATTCAGGTGGCGACTCCAGTGCGCTGGGAACCGGATGCGTTTGCCTACGATGGAAAGTGTCTGCGATGTCCCGCTTGAGTCGTTCCTGATCCATGGCGACCGAATCGATCAGTAGGACCAGATCGATCAGATCCTTCACCCGTGTGTTTGAGCGGTCTCCGCGATGCAAAGTGTAAGCGTGGAGCTTCTGCGCGAAATGCTCTTCGCGTGAAATCGATGGGAAGTGACCTGCCGGGATTCCTGCAAACCCAAGCCAGTCGCGAGGTTCAGTCCATTCATAGGGCTCGCGCTGAATATCACCCATGCCGATGTCCAGATGGAAGCGTGCGAACAACCTGCCATCCAGATTACACTCCACCGGATGGCGTGAACCGCCGTAGGGCGCTCCGTCCAATTCCATCATGGGTTCGCCAATGGCATACACAAAGAAGTCGCTGACATCACTCGCCGCAGCAGTTTGTAGAGCTTCAAGAAGCTCCTCGCCCGGCGGCATTCCAGAACTGAGCCCCAGATCCAGATCGCGCGTCGTGCGGGCGACAGACAACTTCAACTCCAAGGCGTAGCCACCCTTCAGCCGCCAAGGAGGATTACCCGCAGCAAACAATCGTGCCAACAGTCGATCAAAGGCGACTTGCCGCCGCATACGCTGGAGATCTATGCCCTCGGCCTTGGATGCGGAGTTCAGCCGGTCCTCCAGTGCTCGACGAAACGCGAATGCGATTGAGTAGGACTTCATGTCTTAAAATTTCTTCAGAATCTGCGTCAGCATCGGATCGTCATCCGAGTGTGTTTTGGCCTGTTTGAATTCCGTCCGCGTGATCAGCCCTCTCCGCAGACCTTCCTCAAGGGCTTGCTCCAGCATGCCAATGTCGGCGTCCCCGGACTGAGCGGAATCAAGAATCGCACGCATCACCGTGGTCACCGAGTAGCCGCCTTCGCGGACCACTTCCTGAGGTGCCAGCTTGGACTTGTGCAGCTTCAGCACGACCGGCGTCTCACTGTTACGACGGAAGCTTGGCGGCACCGTCATATGGAGCTTCGAAGGATTCGCATCGGATAGATCACGGAGGGATAGCGCCGTGGTATGCGAATACACACCCTGCGGCTCACCGTAGCGATCCCTCGACCATAGCGCCCACAGCACCAGTTGGCCGTTTTGCGTTTGGGGATACAGGCGCAGTCGGTAGATCCCCCGGTGCTCCCGGAGCCAGTTTCCCTGCTTCACATGGTAGCTGTGCGTGCTGCGTGCAAACCCCACCTCCAGCGCCTGCGCCATCGTGAAATACCCGGCCTGACTCTCCGCAATGGCGAAAAGACGGTCATGGTCGGGCGGTGTGGCGGCTTCACGCATGTGCAGGATTACTGAACATACATGTATACGCGGAACCTGCAACCCGAATTTCAAACCCCATTTCCCTCTGCCAATTAAAAACAACAAGAAACCAACCCCATCCAACCAAACATGAACCCCACCATCATCCAATCCACCTCACTCCACTACCAGGAAGGAAACTCCGACAAAGTGTATCACGCCGCCATCGAGGCGAAAGGCGACGGCCACATCGTCACCTTCGCCTACGGTCGGCGCGGCAACACGCTGAGCACCGGCAGCAAGACCGACAAACCCGTGCCTCTCGAAACCGCGACCAAGCTCTTCAACAAGCTCGTCACATCGAAAATCGCCAAGGGCTACCAACCCGACGGCGAGCCCGCAAAACCCTACCCACAATCCGGCGACGAAGGACGCGATAGCGGCATCCGTTGCCAACTCCTCAACCCGGTCGAGCAAGCGGACGTCCATGCATTGCTCAACAGCCGCAACCATTGCCTCCAGGAAAAATTCGACGGTCGCCGCCTCATGATCCGCAAGCAGGGTGACGAAATCACCGGAATCAATCGCCGGGGACTCATCGTAGCAATTCCAGACTCCATTCGTGAGGCAGCCTGCGCCATTGGCCATAACTTCCTCATCGATGGCGAAGCCGTGGGTGACACCTTCCACGCCTTCGACCTGCTGGAGCTCGACAACCATGATCAAAGGACGGTCCGCTATATTGACCGCTTTACTCGGATGCAATCGACCCTCCCCAGGAAGTCCCCAGCCATTCGCCCCGTGGAAACCTACATGGCACCAACCGACAAACATCGGGTATTCCAAAAGCTCCGAGCGGATCATCGCGAGGGCGTCGTATTCAAAGACAACGATGCGCCCTTCAGCCCCGGTCGCCCGAACTCCGGCGGCTCGCAGTTGAAGTTCAAGTTTGTCGAAACCGCGTCGTTCATCGTCACCGCCCGCAACGAAAAACGCAGCGTCACACTGTGCCTGTTCGACGGTGACGAACTGGCGCATGCAGGCAATGTCACCATCCCACCCAACCACGCGGTCCCAGCCGTCGGTGAGGTCGTCGAGGTCCGTTACCTCTACGCCTTCCGGGAAAGCGGCTCGATCTACCAGCCGGTCTATCTCGGCAAGCGCTGCGACATCCCGCAGGCCGATTGCACCACCGATCAGCTGAAATACAAATCCACCTGCGACGTCGCTGTCTAACGCATCATGAAACCGTCCACCCCATCCGGCGGCGTGGAGGATCACCCGGAGTTCATCCCCACCAACCATGAAAACGCCTATCAGCGCATCGGACACGCGGTGGTGGAAGGCTTGCAGGAAACCAGCGACACCACCTTCCTCAAAGCTTGGTGGGCGCTCTGCTGGCTGCATCCGGCTCTCCACCCAGACGACCACCCGCAATGGCCGCGATCCGAGTGGCGTGAGTTCGCCAGCGAAGCCTTCCGGCGTTTCGATGCTGGAAAAATCCGCGACCACGAACTCTACCCCGCCGAGGTGATCCGCAACCAACTCTGGCGCGCGCGACTCGCCGACCGCGACGGGTCCAACAAGCTCCATCCCATCTCGGAAAGGCCCCACTGAGGCTAGCCCGGCCGCACGACACTCCCAAGCGCGGCCCGGGGAAACACCGGCCGCCACGAAGCATCCTCTGATGTTCCGTGGCGGCCATCTCCTTTTGTGGGAGAGATTTCCAAATCCTCAACGAACAACGAAGTGATAGAATTTCTATCACCCAACCTCCAACCATCATGAACTCTCCCCAAATCGACACCGAACCTCTCAAAATTCACGAAGCCGTCGGGGCCACGGCTTACGTCGTCTTCGCCTGTGCGGGCGTGGCGATCATCTTTGCCACCCTAGCCGCTTGCAACGTAGCCAGCGGCATCGCCAAGCGCTTCTCCCGGAAAGGAGTCCCGCATGTTCCATGACAAAGACAGCGGACCCTGGCATAGTGCCTTCAACCTCTGCGCCAACTCACTGGTAGCCGCCGCCAAATTGCTCGATCCCATCTGCCCGGGCGGGATGGATTACGTGAAAATCAACGTGATCCTATTCTGCATCCTGCTGCCGATCCTGTTGATCGCCTCACTGGCGCTCAACCTCGCCTTCCTGCTGGGCTGGCTTTGATTCGCCCACCGCTGCACCTAACCCACAAAAACTAAAAAACCAAGACCCCACCGGGCCGCCACGAAGCAAGTCGCTTCATGGCGGCCCTTTTCATTTCCACCCCATCTACACGAAACCAACATGCACATCACCCACGTCCACATCACTGCCATGCCCCGGCCGATGCCGCTCGGCATGTTCGATCCCATGCCCGAGGTCATCGCGACCTTCTTCGATGGCTCTAGCAAGAGACTGTTCTCGTTCTATCCAGACGAGGTCACGTTCCAAACCCACGAATTCATGGGCCTCACCGAGGAGGAAGCACACGACCTCCACCAGCACAAAGACCGATCCTACCTCAAGTCATGAGCCACCGCACCTTCACGGTCTTCTGCCAGCAAATGAACCAAATCGGCACAATTCACATCGATTCGGTCGAAGCCCCGGACCTTCCGTCTGCGATCCTCGCCGGAAAAACCCAATGCCTCGATGACTGGAACGGAGGCTCATCCGAAGCGCCGTTCCAGCTAGATGACATCCACTGCCTCGGAGTCGCCGAAGGGGATGTCCGCATCCTCCACTGGGAGGACCAAGTCGAATAATTCCCAAAATTTCCACCCCATCTCCACGAAACCAACATGAAAACCACCATCAAGGACCACATCCTCCACATCGAAATTCCACTGCATGCCCCGCGTCCGTCTTCCTCCGGCAAGACACTCACGATCGCTAGCAGCAACGGAAACAAACCCACCACCGCCATGGTCCAAGGACACCCAGTGATCGTCGGCGTCAACGCATACATCCAACCTATCAAACAACTGCCATGATCGCCATCCCCATCCTCCACCTCAAGGCCGCCCGCAAACTCCTGACCCGCCTGCGCTTCGAGCGACTCAAGCTGCCGGTTCTCAACCACGTGCTCGCCACCCTCAGCCCCGCCGGATTGACCCTAGCAGTCACCGATCTCGACCACTGGTTGGAAACGCGACTCCCCAGCTCCATTCATTCCGATGAAGCACGGCACTTCCTCATCCCAGCCCAAGCGCTTGCCGCAGCAGTCAAGGGAGACAAGGGCAGCACCGCCCGCTTCGAGTGCGGTGACAATCCGGAAAAACCAAGCCTCTGCCTCACCGTCACCTGTGGCGGCATGCAGGTGGAAACCATCTATCATCCAGAACCGGCCAAAGACTTCCCGCAGCGTCCCTCTATCCAAGGCCGCATCACCGCAGTCCCGAAGGAAACTCTGATGGCTCTGGGAAAAATTGCGGGCTGTGCCTCCACCGACTCAACCCGAGACCTGCTCAACGGCGTGCTATTTTCCCCGGAAGACGGCGGCCGATTGATCGCAACCGATGGACGGCGGCTCGCCGGCGCACCCGCCCGGGTTCCCGCGCGAGCCTTCGTGCTACCCAATGCTGCCGTCCACGTGCTGGGGCACTCGGACTTCAGCACCCGCGATGCCGCCATCCTGCAAGATGAAAATGTTAGCTGCGAGCACATGCAGTTCCGCTCCGGGCCACACACGCTCATCGCAAAACGCATCGACGGCAGCTATCCAAACTATCGGCAAGTCATCCCCCCGCCCATCCACGAATCCGTCACCATCCCCGAGGATCGCCGCCCGGCGCTCATCGCGTGGCTGCGCTCGCTGGGAGCGGACGTCAACAGCGTGCGGCTGAGCTTCGAAATACCCGGCCACCTCACACTGACGCATCGCAATCGCGAGCAAGTCGCAGGCACCCTCCAAGTGCCAGTCACCACGCAGGGCCAATCGCCGGTCATGTGCTTCGACCCAAAGTATCTCGCCGAGGCCCTCGACTTCGGAGCCACCCTCCACCTCGGCGGCCACCTCCACCTCGGCATGGTCGGAGAGCCAAGCGGCGAGTTCTGCCTACTCATGAGCCGCCGGGACTCAGTGGAGCCCGTGATTCATCCAACCAACGCCACCCAGACAGCCGCCATCGCCGCCTAGCAACCGGCCTCCCCGATCGCCCCAACCCAATCCAAGGCCGCCATGAAGGTCACACCGACTCCATGGCGGCCTTCCTCATTTCTCCAACAACCAAAAATAAACCAAAACACCAAAACGACCCAAACCAACTCCCTAACCAACATGAACCTTAAAATCACCATCGCCCAACAACTCCTCCAATCTGTCGCAACAATCCTAGCGACACCTGCCGCCCACGGACACCCGGACATCCCACCGATCGGCCGCTTCGTCATCGACTTCGATGGCTACCGCGGCCTCACCGATTTCATCGGCGGCGACCTCTATCCAGCCGCCGACGTCACGGGCGATCCCATCCACTCCGACCTAGCGGAAACCCTCCTCAACAGCCCGGCCACCCACCCGGACGGCAGAGAAACGACCCTCGGCGAGATCCTCGACGATGCCGTGGAAGCCAAGCTCATCCAGCACCGCAGAGATTGGAACGAAGAGGAAGGAGCCTACGGACACCTCGACATCCACTTCACCCCACGCCTCCGCATCAGAGGAAAAATCACGCGACGCTTCATATCCAGTCGCACCATTGAGGTCTAAAAAAGCCAACTGCACCATCCCTCCCACCAGCCCAACCCGGGC
>JBEGOB010000249.1:0-3997 GCA_041182265.1 Verrucomicrobiota bacterium
GCTGCGCGATGTAGCGGGCTGGAGTGAGATCATAGTCCTTTGCCCTGATTCCCTCCTCATCAACCCGCCGGCAGCTCGGATGTTGGTCGTCGCTAAACCGTGTCAGTAGCTTTTCAAAGTCAAGCTTCGGGACACGTTCTGAGCCTCCGGTCACGACACAGTCGGAAGCGTCGATGAAAAGGGTCTCCTTCGAACGGTTGACGCTCGTGTCCAGGATAAGTAGGGACAAAGAGAAGGATGAGCCCGAAAGCAGCCGGGACGGCAGTTGGATGACTGCTTCGATCAATTTGCTACAAGTGAGGTGTTCACGGTATTCTGCGTAGCGCCCGCTTCTCATTAGAAATGATGGACCTACGCAGACCACCGCCCTTCCACCTGGCTTGATCACCGATAATGCATGTTTGATGCACCTGATTTCGGTGGGATCTTCGTTCCTACCTAAGCGGTCGTTTAAGGGCGGCGCTGCGATTACTGCGGAAAATTGCTCGTCGAACGGAGTTTTTTCAAATTGTGGATCGGCGACGACAAAAGCCGAATGCCCTTCTGAAATGACTTCATGGATTGCAAAGATTCCAGCTTCGTGCTCGCTGCGGAACTGGAAAAACCCCTGGGCATTTGAAGGCAGAAACTTCGAAAGCCCGAACGATGGAGTGTATGGAACATAAACCGTTCCAGTGGCAGGAATCCGGGCAGCTTCAACAATGAAGGCAAGCAGTTCCTTTGGGTAGGAATTCCAACCAGTCATTCGCAAAGCACGGGCTTCAACCTCTTGTAGCAAGTCTTGGATCAAGGGTTTGGCTGTCGCCTCGTCCACATGAGTCAACCAGTTCCCGAATTGGCGTATCGTTGCAATCCAGTCGGACTCTGGAATGCGTGGGAGGATGTTTTGGAACCAAGCGCAGGCTCGTTCATGAATGATGGATCGTGAGGAGAATACCGCGAGCAACTGATCGAGCGCATGCCGGTCTATTTGCGCCGGGAAATTATTTATCCCTACATCCAGCATTAAGTTCCATAGGAAAGGGTAGGCATACTGTTCTTCACCTCCGAGTCTCGATCCCCTCCTCATGTCCCATAGTTCGGAGAGTTCTCTGGCGTGACTGCTACGGCGCGCCGCATCCTCTCTGAAAAGTGGATGGTTAGAGGCACGTTCGTTTAAGGCTTCGTGTGGATGGGGTGAGTCAGTCATTGCAACAGGGGACAAAAAGTGGATTCGGAAGATTCTAGGGCGTCCTCTGAATTCGCTCAAAACGTGCCAGCCGTTTAGAGAGATTCAACATGTTGATCAACATCCGGTTATGGAATTCTAGATTGATTGTTTGCCGAGTGAGAATCAACGCACATTGATTCTTTCATTACCCTTCATTGATGCATTTATTCCACCTGTCGGAAAACAGGAGTCCAGCCTGCGGTGACGGAGAGAGATCAGGGAAAAGTAGTCGGCGGCGTCTTCTTCGCCGTCCCAGAGGATCTTGGGTTCGTGGGCGAGTGGGTTGCGGACGGCGGCGAAGCAGCCTTTGAGGAGCTGGGCAAAGCCTTTGTGCTCGGACTTTTCGGTGTCGGTTTTGAGGAAGTTGAGCGCGAGGATTGGGTTCTCGATGGAGAAAACCTTGTCCACCAACGCGGCACCGTCGCCCTCGATGCCGGATAGATCGCGGATGCGCTGGGCTAGGCCTTTGGAGGCTTCGAAGACGGCGTGGAAGTAGTTGTCTTGGAGGAGTTCTGTCCGGCAGTATTTGGTGACTTCGTGGTGGATGGATCGGCCGCGGAATTTGTGCTGGATGGTTTTGAGGCGAGCTTCGGCCTGGTCGAGCGTGGTGGCCATTGTGGTCCTACGGAACTTTCCGTCTTTGCCGAATTCGAGTCCGGACAGTGACAAAATGGCGTTGAGCCGGGTGCGATGGTCTTCGAATTCGCCGGAGTTGCCGACGAAGCGCCCGGGGGCGAGGAAGGATTGGACGAAGTCGATGATGTGGTTGGCGCAGCCGTGTTGCCGCTGGCTCTCGGAAAATACCCAGCGGAGCCGCCGCCATTTCGTGGATTGGCCGGAGTGATCTTCTAGATTCCGGTCGCGAAACGCACATGCGATCTGGTCGCCGGTGCCACATTCTCCGAGCAATCGCGCGAGCGATTCAATCTGGCCTTCGGGGAATGGAGGAATGGGGTTCATTTTAGAGAGACCGACCAGACCGGTAAATCGTGCTGGATTGCCGCTCGGCACGGTGACAAGTTTCCCGCCGGATGACAAACCCTAGTGAGAACGTGCTGAGGCTGCGCACGAGCGGCCAGAACACCCGTAAGAACTTCGGGACGGCTGTGTCGCGGAAACGTGGTGAGTCCAACTTCATGCGTGCCTTCGAGCGGGCTTACTTTGCCCGGCACCGGGTCAAGGGAATGGCGGCGGGCGAATTTTCGCTGGCCGGCTTCGGGGTGGCGGACCTGGTCTGGATCGGCTGGCAGCCTGACCCGGCTACCGGGGATTTCACGGCGCTGGCCTTGGAGAAGCAGCTGAGAAAGCGGCACCTTCACGCCTTTGAGGGCAAGCTCAAGGATTGGCGGAGAGCTCTCCAGCAGGCGTTCCGCTACCGCTACTTCGCTGACAAGGCGATCGTGGTGATGCCGCTTGAGAATGCGGATGCCGCCTTGGCCAATCTTGATGCATTTCGACATTCTTCTGTTGGATTCTGGACTTTCGAAGTTGCGACAGCGAAGATTCGTGAGCACTACACTCCGACACGAGTGCGAGCATTCAGTAAGGAATCTAGGGAAAAGGCCATTCGGGTTTTGAGTTCAAAAATCAATCTCCGCCAGCTCAGCAAATAGCTTGAGTCCGTCTCGCAGTGAATCGAGATGGTCTCCGTTCGATCTTCCCGTCAACCGCATGCCCGGCGAGAAGTTGATTTGTTCGTATTGTTGGTTTGCCGTCTCAATCCAGCGGCGACAATCGGACAATTTAGGGGACAGGCCATCGGTCGAAAAACTTGAGATGGATTCCCAAGTCTGGAGAATCTCCTGAAGCTGCGAGTCCGGGAGTGATCCTTCTTTGGGGGCGTAGAACCGATCCGTATCCAATCCATTGAGAATTTCCGGGAACCTTCCCCTCAGC
Organism: Verrucomicrobiota bacterium; assembly: GCA_041182265.1. GTDB lineage: Bacteria > Verrucomicrobiota > Verrucomicrobiia > Verrucomicrobiales > Akkermansiaceae > Luteolibacter. The sequence goes on from JBEGOB010000249.1 coordinate 3,107, forward strand.
ATCTGCAGCTCGTCAAACTTGATGGAGTTGAGTAACCGGGTGGACAGGTAGCGGTAAACCGGGCGGCGGCCGCCAGGAGACGGAGGTGAAAAGCGGTCGAGGGAAAAGACCTTCTGGGTGTTGAACCAGCCGGTGGCACCTGCTGAACCTCCTGCTGCCGCCAGAAACGGAGTTAGTATGTCGGAATAACCGTTAATTACTTTGAATCCGTTCAGGCTCAAAGAATGGTTCATCAGCATCCAACCCGCGAGTGTCCGCGGATCGACGAGCTCGGGAGCGATGCCTGACGTGGTATTGTGAACGAGCAGATAGAAACCATCGGGTGAAGCATCCAAGATCGTGATTTCTGCAAGGAATTCCTCCAAGGCGTGCCGGTCTTGAAGCGCTTCCGCATCCATGGCGAGCGTGACGTAAAGCGGGCGCTCGTCACCCACCGCATTCCAAACCTGTCGGGCGTTCCTAACAAAATTCTTCGCGATCACAGCTTCGTTGGAGTTGAACCGCTGGCGGATGACGATTCCGGGAGCGATTGCGGCGGTGACAGGCATTGCTGCTTGGAAGCTGAGGCACTGTTCGAGATCCGTGCGGACTTGTGCCTCTGATTCCAGTTGTGAGCGCCTGCGGGCCTCGAAGTAAGAGTAGTCGTCTGTTACGAGCTTACCCATTCGGCAGTCGGGATCATGGGCAAGGATGGAAGCATACCATTGGGGATCGAAGAGGCGATCCGCATCCGGGAAATTGGTCTGCATCTGCTCCATAAGGGCGACTGCCCGATCACGGGCGAAGTCTTTTGGGCTGATGATGGCCCCTTGAATATAACCGGCCGCGAGTCCTGCGGTGATACGATCATTTTTGTCGGTTCCGGTTCCGTAGCCTTGTTGAGCGTAGAGT
>JBEGOB010000250.1:0-25774 GCA_041182265.1 Verrucomicrobiota bacterium
GCTCGGACGCCGACGGCCCATACGTGGTGATGGAACTCATCAGTGGCAAAACTCTCGACGAACTGATCGAACGCGCGCCCCTCACTTGGACAGACTTCCGCGAGCTCGCCTTGCAGACGGAGGAAGCGCTCATCGCAGCCCAAGAACTCGATCTCATCCACAGCGACATCAAACCCTCCAACTTGATGCTCGCTTGGCTTCCTTCCGGGAAATTTCAGGTAAAAATCGTCGATTTCGGGCTCGCCACGCTGACCCAATCTCAATCCCTCGAAGAATTGCAGGAAATCGAGGCCGTTTTTGGCTCTATTTTCTTCATGGCCCCCGAGCAATTCGAGCGGGTGCTCATCGACGCCAGAACCGACATGTATGCGCTTGGCTGCGTATTTTACCAAGCGCTCACCGGCCACTACCCCTTCAAGGGTGAGACTGGCCATGAGGTGATGATGTCACACCTGCATCACCAAGTCATTCCCATCCAAGACCTTAGAGCAGACATTCCACGCTGGGCCTGCGACTGGATCATGTGGCACATCAACCGCCAGCCGAAGGATCGCCCAGAATCCGCGCGCCGCGCACTCCAAGTTTTCCTCCAAAACGACTCCATCATCCAGCCAACGCCGGGGATCGGCCGTGCCAAACCCATCACCGCAAGCACGCCGCCACGTCCGCGCGGTGCCAATCCCACCTCAACCCAAGCCCGTCCGGAGCCTCCACAGACCGCCACGGCACCCCAACCGCTCTTGCCGCCCGAGGGCTCCAAACCCAGTGTTTACAAGGATGCACCGCCTCCACTGAGCACACCCATTGCGACTCCCACCACGGCCACCCGGTCCTCGCACGCGCAGCACCCTCAGGTCCTACCGCGAACGAAAAAACCTTCGAATGCTGGCCTAAAATTCGCACTCATCGGTGTCTTTCTCGTTGTGACAGCAAGCCTCGTCCTGCTTTTTCTCAAACGCATGGAGGCCAGCGCCGACGCACGCCGCTTCGCGCAAATTCTCACCCAAGCCGAAAATCCCGAAATTTCGGAAATTTCAATCTCCGGCCCTGAACTCGACCGACTCCTCACCCGCCTCACAAACGCGGAAACCGACGAAATCCGCCAAACCCTCCTCCAAGCGCTCTCGCGCGCGAGCTCTTCAGACGGCACGGACATCACCGCTAGCCTCACGCGCTTCGCCACACAAAGCGTCGAAATCCTCCCGGAAGTCCGCGCGGAATTCATCACCGCCGTGCTCGCCAAGCGCGCCGATCCCGCCATGGTCCCCGCCCTCACCGAGTTTGCGCGCACCACCAATGATCATCGTGCAGCCGTTGCCGCTCTGCTTGCCATCCGCAGCTCCGCCAGCGACGAACAATTCGAGCCTTTCCTCGCCGTCGCACAATTTCACCCGAACGACGCCATCCGCCAAGCCGCTGCGGACACCGCCGCAGAAATTCTCCGCCGCAGCCAAAATCGCGAAACTCTCCTCTCGCTCGTCAACTCCGCCCTCGCCAATACCCAGAACCAGAAAACCCGTGCCGCACTGATCGCCATCCAGAAATCCGCCCCACGCTGAGCGGAACAATCACGGCGAATAAACCACCACTGGGCCTACACCCACGCCCTGCACGCGCCGTAATTTCTCCACCGCCCTGACCACGCCATCCGCCGCAGCCTGAGCCTCCGCCAGCGTACTCATCTTGGAAAAACTGCACCGCAAGCTGCTTTTCGCACGCGCTTCTGGAATCCCCATCGCCAACTGCACGTGCGATGGCCGCTGCTTCCCTGTCATGCAGGCCGATCCCGCAGAGCACGCGATCCCCGCCTCATCCAGCAAAATCAACAATCCCGCCGCATCACACCCTTCGAAGGAAAGGTGGCTTGTGTTCGGCAATCGGTGCGCCAAGTCGCCATTGACCGTCACCCCAGAAAGCCCCGCCAAAACCCGCGCCTCAAAGGCATCTCGCAGCGAGCCAGTCTCAACCGCGCCTAACATCGCAGCCACTGCCGCCGCACCCATGCCCACGATCCCCGCCGTGTTCTCCGTGCCACTGCGCCGTCCAGACTCCTGCCCGCCGCCATGCAGCCACGCCTTAAACCGCAGTCCCCGCCTCACATACAAGGCACCCACCCCCTTGGGTCCGTGAAATTTATGCGCCGAGAGCGATAGCAAATCCACACCAAGCGTCCGCACATCCAGAGGGATTTTTCCCGCCGCCTGCACCGCATCGCTATGCACCGCCATGCCTCTCTCACGCGCCATCGCCGCCGCCTCGCACAGCGGTTGAATCACCCCGGTTTCATTATTCGCCGCCATCAACGAAAGAAATCCCCCGCCCTCCAAGGCGCGCCCCAGCGCATCCAACTCCAAGCGCCCGCCCGCATCCACCGGCACTCGCACCGCCCCACGAGAAAATTCATCCACCGTCCGCAACACCGCACTGTGCTCGATCGCAGAAATGACCGCCGCGCCGGCCCCCGCAAGCCCGTCCAAAGAACGCAAGGCCGCATTCACACTCTCCGTCCCACCGCTGGTAAACACGATTTCCTCCGGCTCCGCGCCGATCAAACAGGCCACCTGCTCACGCGCGCGCTCGATCGCACGACGCGCCAATTTCGACTCTCCATACGACCCGGACGGATTCGCAAAATGATCGCGCAGCCACGGCAGCATCGCTTCGAAAACTTCCGGCAACACCGGCGTCGTCGCATTCGCATCAAGGTAGATCACGCGCGCAGCATCCGCCCACCCACCCATGAGATCAACCCGGAAAAAGCATTCTCTCAGAATCGTCCCGCCGCCCTGAACCCTTGCACCGCATCACTCACCCAGCGCAAAAACGAATCTCCCCACGTCGCCGAGTGCCGCAGCCACTCCAACCAAAAATCTCGCGCACTCTCCAACGGCGCATCCGCCGCCACACACAAAAGCCCCGCCAACACCAACAGATTCGCCAAGTAGATGACCACCAACGACAAATACGTCCCGTTCTCTTTCAAATCCGGCTGATCACGCGGAATCATCCACAAGGTCCAAGCCATGTGAAAAGTCCACGTCACCCCGATCATCCCATACAACAAGCGATCCCAATCCTGCGAAAATCCCACCAAATGCCGCAGACCCGCATAAGTCACCACCACCACCACGGACCAAAACGGCACAAAATACGGCGATAGCGCGATCAACAAGTTGGTCTTGTTCGTCGTGATGTAGCCGCCCGCCGCACTCACATGGAAATCCGTCACCTTCCCCCGGAAAATCCACACAAACACGACATGCGTCAATTCATGACCTAACACATACAGATACAGGAAAAACGGCTGCAACAAGCCTGACCAAAACCACCCGACCATCACCAAGGCACCTGTCGCAAAATACCAAAATTCCGCTGTTTTCCAAAAATCTTGGTGCACCGCCGCCTGCGAAAATCTCGACAAAAACGTCCACGAGGTCACCCAGCACAGAGGCAGCAACAGCGTGCCTAAGACCCACCTCATCAAGCGCTTGAGCACGCGCACCGACTCATCCGCATCCTCATACTCGGCATCCGCCACCGCCGCCCAATACATTCGCCCACGCCGCCCCGTCCTCCGATTCGCCGTCTCATGCGCACGCCGGTTCGCCAAACTCAAAGCCTCCGAAAACGAAATCCGCGTCCGCCGCTGATTTTTCAGCGGACGCCGCGGCGGGGACTTCGCTCGTCGTTGGGATGCCATGGGTAAGGACGTTCGAGATTATTTCGCATTCCTTGAAAATCAAGCCGCATCCACGCTCAGATTGTCCTCAATTTCCTCTTACCCTTGCGCACGCCACCTGCTATTCATCTGGGATCATGAGCATTTTCACCCAAGAGAAGGAATTATCCGGCAAGGCGCTCACAGCCGCCTTGGACATGCGGAAAATTCCCAAAGTCCTCCTCCATGAACATCTCGACGGCGGATTACGGCCCTCAACCGTCATCGATCTCGCCTCACACATCGGCTACTCCGCCCTCCCCACCACAGACCCCTCAGACCTCGCCGCATGGTTTCACCGCGGCGCTCAACGCGGAAATTTACCGGAATACCTCGAAGGATTTCTCCACACGACTTCGGTCATGCAAACGGACGAAGCTCTAGAACGCGTCGCCTTCGAGTTCATCGAGGACATGTATGAAGACGGCGTCGTGTATGCGGAAGTTCGCTTCGCCCCGGTCTATCACACCGAGCGCGGCCTCACTCAGGACGAGGTGGTCGCCGCCGTCGTCCGCGGCCTAGAACGTGGCGAGCGCACTTACGGCGTCCAATGGGGACTCATCATCTGCGCCATGCGCCACATGACCCAATCCCTAGAAGCTGCAGAACTCGCCATCCGCAACCGTGACATCGGTGTGGTCGGCTTCGACCTCGCCGGCGGTGAAGATGGATTTCCGCCGAAAAAACACGTCGCGGCATTCCAAGCCATCGAACGCGCCAATTTCAACATCACCATCCACGCTGGCGAGGCCTACGGCGCGGAATCCATCTGGCAAGCCCTCCAATACTGCGGCGCACACCGCCTCGGCCACGCAACCCGCCTGCGCGATGACATCCAACTCGCCCCAGACGGCAGCATGGTCCTCGGCAGCCTCGCCCAATACGTTCTCGACCGCCGCATCCCCCTAGAAATGTGCCTACTCAGCAATCTCCACACCGGCGCATGCGCCTCACTCCAAGATCATCCCTTCGGAATCTTCTTCCGCAACGGATTCCGCGTCTGCCTCAACACCGACGACCGCCTCATGAGCGACACCTCCATGACCCAGGAAACAGCCCTCGCCACCGAACTTTTTGACCTAACTCTCAATGACTTGGAGAAACTTTCCCTCAACGCGATGAAAAGTGCCTTTGCTCACTTCGACAAGCGGTTGAAGCTCATCTTCAACACCATCAAGCCCGGCTTCAACCACGCCCGCACGCTCATCCCTTGAACGACGCGGCTTGCCTGAGCGCGCAGACCGGCCAAAGCTCGCTGCGTCACACGCACCATGCCCGCCATCCATCACTGCCGCTTCACCGCCATCGACTTCGAGTCCGCTGGGGCCGCTCGTGGAAAAACTGACAACCCCGTCCAAGTCGGCCTCGCTTCATGGTCACCAAGCACCGGCCATGACGCGCCCTTCGTCTCATACCTGCACACCGACCAAGCCATCCAATGGTCCGCTAGGAAAATCCATGGCATCGGCCCCGAGCAACTCGCCTCGGCACCCACCCTGCTCTCACTCTGGCCGGAATTGAAAAAACGCCTCGCAGGAGCCATCGTCGTCGCTCACGGCAAAGGCACCGAAAAACGCTTTCTCCGCTGCTTCCCCGGCCACGGCTTCGGCCCGTGGATTGATACACTCCTCATCGCCCGCGCCGCCTGGCCCCAACTGCCGGACCACTCACTCGGCGCACTCTGCCGCGCCCACCAACTCACCGACACCATCGAGTCACTCGTCCCCGGAAAATCCTGGCATGACGCACTCTTCGACGCCGTTGCCTCACTGGTCCTCCTCGACCATTTCACAAAAACCCACCCCGTCGCCGAACTCCCGATTGAGGCGCTCATCCAGCCGGACACCTCCTCCTGGCACCGCCTCCGCAGAACCTAGTCCGCCTTCCCATTTCCCCCTCATGAAACTCACCCCCCACCTCCTCGCCGCGCTCATTTTCGCAGCACCCGCCGCCCTCTTCGCCCAAGAAAATGCAGCCAACGCCACGGAAGCCGCAGACACCGCGCTCGTCCGCGCCCTCCTCGCGGAAAACCTTTCGGCGCGCAGCTTCTCCTTCGCCACCATCGCCGCCGCATGCTCGGGAAAACGCGTCCTCCCACTCACCCAAGACCCGGCTCACACCCGCGTCATCGCCGCCATCCAAGCCGCCCTCACCGCAACCCTCGCAGAACTCAACCAAGCCAACTCACCCGTCCGCCAACTCCGACGCATCAACGAGGCATCCCGGTTTTTTGAAGAAGGCCTCCTCAAACACATCAACTCTCACCCCGGCCTCCTCTGCGACTTCCCACCCAACCGCAGCGGAAATCACCAACGCTCGGGATATCCTGACCTCCGCATCACCGACCAAACTTCAAAACTCGTCTTTTACCTCGACCCAAAACTCGTCGAACATGGGTCCGCAACCAGCACGTTTCGAACTTTTTACTTCGAACCCAAAAACGAAACTCTCAAAATCACCGAAGACGCCGTCCACCTCCTCGTCGGCATCGAACACGACGGAAACAATCACCTCTGGACCTTCACCGGTTGGCGGATTGTCGATCTCTCAAGCCTCCGCGTCCGCCTCAAGGCCGAGTTTCAAGCATCCAACGCCGACCTTTATCAAAAAACCAAGCTTTCCCTTCCCGCATCCCCGCCCTAACTTCCCCGCCTGATGACCCTTCCTCCCAAGCGCACCAGCGGCTCCGTCGCCATGGACGACTACCTCGAACAGATCCTCCATCTGATCGAGCAAAAAGGTTACGCTCGCGCCGTGGATATCTCGAAAAATCTCGGTATCTCCCAAGCCAGCGTCACCAATATGCTCCAACGCCTCGACGCAGAAGGCCTCGTGAAACACGAGAAATACCGCGGCACCATCCTCACCGAGGAAGGCCACCGCATCGCACGCGCCATCATTGAGCGCCACGAGACGCTCACACGCTTTCTGCGCCTCTTCGGCATCGACGAAGAGACCATCTACCATGACGTGGAGGGCATGGAACACCACGTGTCCCGCCCCACACTCCGCGTCATCCGCGCTGTTGCAGACACCCTGGAGGCGGACCCGGAACTGCTCGAGCGCGTCTTAAAAAAGAGCCAAGCATCCTAAAACCCGCCTCCACCGGCAATCACGGCAACAACTCGGCGATTCGCGCCGCCAAACTCGTCGGCGTCGCCAAATGCGCGGCCGTCAAGTCTTCCGGAGCCAACTCAAGCTCATACCGATCCTCCACCGCGGCGACCAATTGCACCACCGCCACAGAGTCCAGACCTGCCTCTGCCAGATTCCCATCTTCCGGGAAATCCCAGTCCAATTCCAACACCCCTTCGTCATTTAACCAATCGATCAATTCCGTGGGGGTCGGTGAATTTTTCTTCGTAACTGCCATGTGTGGAAAAACGGTGCGATGCCTCCCCCGCCCCTTCAAGCGGAAAGGTTGGCAAATTTCGTTTTAGGGCAAATCCACCCACACCCACCCCGAAAATTCGCCTCACTGAAGGGCCAACGAGAAAACCAAAGAATCACGCCCGCTCGCCTCAAACTGCACACGCCGCTCCTCCGGCAAATCCAGCACCGTCGCTGGAGAATAGCCCAATTTGCCCACAAAAAAATTCGCAGCACGGTTGCTCAACGCAAAAACCCTCGGAATTCCTCGCTCACGCGCCAGCGCCTCCGCATGACGCACCAATTCAATCCCATACCCACGCCCCTCATGCGCCTGCTTCACATACAAGCAAGCGACCTCCGCGCACGCCTCCTCCCGGTATTCATGCAAAGCCACACAACCCACCACGTTGTCATCAATCGCCATCACATGGAAATCTCCCAAGCGCGACTGAATATCCTCATACGTCCGCGCCACCAGCTTGGTCCGCCGCACCGACCTGCCAATCATCCCCAATAACTCAGGAATATCCTCCTCACGCAACTCGCGGATCACCCGGTAGCTATCCGCATGGATCATGGTTCCCACGCCTTCGTTGGAAAACAGCTCATCCACCAAAACCCCCTGCTGCCGGCCATTCAGCACGTGCACACGCGGCACTCCGCGGTGACACGCCACCGCCGCCGCCCTCAACAAGGCCGCCCCAGCCACATCCGTCCGCCCCGTCAAAGACTCTGCCTCCGCCGCCCGGATCGCATGCGCCGGCGCGCCATCAATCAAAATCGCTTCTTCCAACAGCGTGATGATTTTCGCAACCCCAACCCCACGCGCAAAATCAACCACCGGCAAATCAAGCGGCCCCGTCGCCGAGGCATCAATCACCGCAGACTGACCCCGCGCTAAAATATCCAAAGTCTCACGCACCGCCAACGGATCAGTAATCGGCCGGGAAACTCGCGCCGCCATGATCTCGCACTCCAGCGTCCAATCATACAAATCCTTCAAATCGCCACCCAACACACCCAGCACCAACTTCACCCCCAAATCCTCCAAAACCGCCAAATCCAACAAAGATTCCGCAACCGCCGGCTCCGGCAATATCCCCGCCTCAATCAAAACGAAAAAAACCTTCCCCCGAAATTGGGGGATATACTGGAGAACCTCTCGCACGTCACTTTGCTGCGCCACGCACCTTTCCTACCAAACTCCACACCACCCGCAAGCGCGCGTTGCTCTCACACCCCTCCTTTGTTTTCGACTGGCAGCCCCGCCGATACCGTGCATCGTTCTCCCACACCCAAAAATCACGCGTTGCCATGACCCAATCCCTCATCGCCCACCTCCGCAAGCGCGTCACAATCATCGCAGATCACGCCTGGCGCGACCGCGATCCCGCCGCCCACCTGGCCGCACTCCAGTCTATCTCCGAGGAAATTTCCGCCTGGACTCTCGCCCACCGCCACGAGGTGGATGCACAACTCCGCCACTTCCTCACGAACTCCAGCTTCCAAAAAGCTCTCGACCACTTGGAATCTCTCAATCAGAAATCTTCCAAGCCTTGAAATTTCTGTTCAAAACCCAATCGCTCATCTCGTATCACACGCATTCATGAAATTCATCGTCAACCTCTTCGCCGTGGCTCTCGCCTTCGCCCTCGGCTACGTCGCAGAACCTCACCTGCGCCCACAACTCACCGGCCAAAATCCCACAACTCGCACACAGTCAATCGCCGGAAACACCACTCGCACCTCCCCGCCCGCCCCGCAAATCGACTTTTCTTCCATCACTCAAGCCCAACTCCCACCCCAAGTCGTCCTCTACGCCGACGCCAAAGTCACCGATACCTCGTCCGGAATCAGCCTCAAAATCGAAGCCGGCAGCCGCGTGAATTTGATCCGCCTCGATGGCGAAAATGCTGTGGTCAGCCCCGGCACCGGCCAGTTTGAAGGCATCGTCCCCATCAACGGCACCGACCTCGCAGAACAACTCACGGCCAATCCCCCAGCCGCCACGACTCCCGCTGCCGCGCCAGAACCGGTCACACCCGCCCCGCAAGAACCCGCGCCCGCGCCAGAACCCATGCCGGAACCTGCTCCCGCACCGGAACCAACACCCGTCGCTGAAGCAACGCCCGCCACTCCACCCGCCGCCGCAGACGTCGTCGGCGCCATGCAAGCCAGCATCCGCGCCGCTCAAATCAAAGAATTCAAATTCGACCAAGTCCAAGAATGGACCGAATCCCCCGCGGAAACCATCGATGGCGAAACCTACCAAATCGGTGTCGCCTCTTATAAAGCGGAAACCATGTTTGGCGTCCGCGTCATCCAAGCCAAAGCCCTCATCAAAAACGGCAGCGTCCAACGCTGGGTTTACAGCAAAAGCGGCATGGACATGAAGTGAGCCAAGGCCGCCGCAGGATTTGCAGATTCCTCATGCAAACCCTTGCCAGCAAGCGATCCCTGGTTTAATCCCCCGCTCCTATGGCAAGTTATCGTGTGTTGGTTTCCGATCCCATCTCCGAAAAAGGTGTGGATGCACTCCGCTCAGCCCCGGAAATCTCCGTGGACGTCATCACCGGCCTCAAGCCGGACGAACTCCTCAAAATCATCGGCGACTACCACGGCCTCGTGATCCGTTCGGAAACCAAGGTCACCCCGGAAGTCTTCGCTGCCGCAAAAAATCTCAAAGCCATCGGCCGCGCCGGCGTCGGCGTGGATAACATCGACCGCTCCGCCGCCACCGACCACGGCGTCGTGGTCATGAACACGCCGAGCGGCAACACCATCTCCACCGCGGAACACGCTTTCGCCCTCATGCTCTCCCTCGCCCGCAACATCGGCCAAGCGCACAGCTCGATGATCGCCGGCCGCTGGGATCGCAAGTCACTCCAAGGCGTCGAAATGTTTGGCAAACGCCTCGCCATCCTCGGCATGGGCCGCATCGGCACAGAATTCGCAAAACGCGCCCAAGCCTTTGGCATGACGGTCGTCGCTTACGATCCTTTCCTCACCGCCGCTCGCGCCCAATCCCTGAAAGTGGAACTCGCAGAAAGCGCCGCCATCGCCCTCACCGGCGCAGACGTCGTCACGCTCCACATTCCGCTCACCCCGGAAACCAAGCACATCCTTGATACGGAGCGCATCGCCCTGATGAACCCCGGTGCCCTCATCGTCAACTGCGCCCGCGGCGGACTCGTCGATGAAGCCGCGGCCAAGGCATCCATCGACGCCGGCCACCTCGGTGGAATCGCCCTCGACGTTTACGAAGTCGAACCCCCACCCGCAGATTTCCCACTCTTCTCCGCCAAAAAGTGCGTGTTCACTCCGCACCTCGGCGCCTCCACCGCAGAAGCCCAAGAAAACGTCGGCATCGAAGTCGCTCACCAAGTGAAAAATTTCCTCCTCACCGGAGAAATCGTCAACGCGGTCAACATGCCCAACCTCGACAGCCGCACGCTCGAAAGCGTCGGCCCCTACCTCGACCTCGCAGATTCGCTCGGCAAGCTCCTCTCCAAAATCGCCCCTTCTCAGTGCGACGGCATCCGCGTCTCCTACCTCGGCCCCGTTTCTGAGTTGGACACCGAGCTCATCACCCGCAAGGTCCTCACCGGATACCTCGCCGGTGCCCACCACGAGGCGCAAGTCAACCTCGTCAACGCTCCCGCCATCGCCAAAGCACACGGCCTCCGCGTCACGGAATCCACCGTCGCCCTCGCCACCAACTGCACCGAGCTCATCGAAGTCTCCGCCGTCAAGGGCGATGAAACCTGCACCGTCGCCGGAACCTTCTTCGGAACCTCCGCACGCATCGTCCACATCGCCGGACACAACGTGGAAACCAACCCATCCGGAAAATTCCTCTTCGTGGAAAATGACGACCGCCCCGGCATCGTCGGAACCATCGGCACCAATCTCGGAAACGCCTCCGTCAACATCGCGAACATGGCACTCAGCCGCACCAGCGACCAAAAACGCGCCGTCACCGTCATCGAGGTCGATACCGAGCCACCCGCAGAACTCCTTCATTCCCTGCGCTCAACGCCTGGAATCATCCGCGTCCTCAGCTTCGAACTCTAAAAAATCACCGATTCCAGAAAAATCCGTTGCCAAGCCCGATCCCAATTCACTAGCCTCGCTCAAGCATGAAAAAACTCCTCGTCATCGCTACCACCTTTGCCGCCCTGAGCGGCTTTGTTGCCGCCGACATCCAAGCACCTCCAGCCTCGACCTACACCGCAACACGTAAGCTCGGCCGCGCGCTCAGCAACATCGTTTACGGAACCATCGAGATCCCGGAACAAATCGTTCGCAAGAACGAGCAATACGGCCGCAAAGCCGGATACACCTACGGCGCTGTCGATGGCACCAACCGCGCCTTGCGTCGTCTTGGCTACGGCTTCTACGAACTCATCACCTTCACTTGCCCAACCTATCGTGGCACTTTCAAGCCACCTTATGAGCGTTGCGGTGAAGATAACCGGATCGAAATGAATCCGCATGACGGCCTTTCCGAGTTCCCACCAGAACTTGGTTTCGACGGTGGCTACGCACACAGCCGCACTCAGAAATACTAAGTTTCAAGGCAATCCGCCGAATCTTCAAAATCCCGATAGCCCACCATTGGCTGTCGGGATTTTTTTCGTTCAACAAAAATCACGGACTCTGCCTCCTCGATTCGCACCAAGAGTCGTCCATCACACACCGCATACACCGCGCGCGGCACGCCTCGCCAAATTCAGGATCTTGCGCATCCCCGAAAGCGCAACTCCTCCCCATGCGCGCAAACCGCCAATCTCGATTCATGGCTCTTACGTGCTTCCACTACTCAGCAGCATCTTCCAGATAGAATCCCTTGCGATGATGCTTGCAGCGGAAGGGCGCACCGGTCTCATTCGGCTTCCAACCCTGTGCATTCCCAAAATCAATGGCTGCCGTCACCATGTCATAGCTGACGATTCGCGGCAGCTCGGCAATCAGGATTTGCCCATTCACCGGCGCACTCGCCTCAACTAACATTTCATTCACCCCCCGCCGATTTTGCATGATCCAACGGTATTGCACGTCGCGATGATTGATAACTTTGTAGCCTTTTTGTGGAGGTGGCATGGTGAGTGGATCAGATTGAAAAATGATAATTGAAGCGACAGAAAAAACCGATACCGAGAGCGGCTCGAACCAGAGCCTAAGCCAAGAAGGAGCGGAGGAAAATCTTTTCCCCCGCTCCTCCGACTGAAAAACACCCGGAGCGGACTTACGCGCCGGGTGTGTGAGCAACTTGGTTCTCCGAAATTAAGCGAGATCGAAGCGGTCAAGGTTCATCACCTTGTCCCACGCCGCCACGAAATCACGGATGAATTTCGCCTGCGAGTCCGCCGTGCCGTAAACTTCCGCCAAGGCACGCAGTTGGGAATTCGAACCGAAGAGCAAATCGACACGAGTGCCCGTCCACTTGAGTTCACCCGTCTTGCGGTCGCGGCCTTCAAAGACCTGCTCTTCGCTAGAAACAGCTTTCCACTCAGTGCTCATATCGAGCAGGTTGACGAAAAAGTCGTTGGTCAAGGACTCAGGGCGCTGGGTGAAAACACCATGCTTGGCGTCGCCAGCCTGCGTGCCCAAGACGCGCATGCCACCGAGGAGCACCGTCATTTCCGGAGCGTTGAGCGTGAGCAACTGCGCACGATCCACCAGCAGTTCCTCAGCAGAAACCGAGAAACGCGTCTTGAGGAAATTCCGGAAACCGTCCGCGATCGGCTCGAGCACGGAGAAGGAATCCACGTCTGTTTGCTCTTGGGAAGCATCCATCCGCCCCGGCGTGAACGGAACGGTGACCGCCTGACCTGCGTTTTTCGCCGCCTGCTCAACTCCGACACAACCACCTAGAACGATGAGATCGGCCAAAGAAACCTTTTTCCCGCCCGTCTGAGCGCTATTGAATGCATGCTGCACGCCTTCCAAGGCTTCCAACACTTTGGCGAGTTGGGCTGGCTGATTGACAGCCCAATACTTCTGAGGTGTCAGGCGGATGCGCGCGCCATTGGCACCACCACGCTTGTCGGAGCCGCGGAATGTCGATGCGGACGCCCATGCCGTGGTGACAAGTTCGGAGACGCTCAGGCCCAGCGCAGAAATCGTGCTTTTGAGGGAAACGATGTCCTGCGCGTCAATCAGCGGGTGATTCACTGCTGGAATCGGGTCCTGCCAGATGAGCTCCTCAGCAGGAACTTCACTTCCGAGATAGCGTGGGCGAGGCCCCATGTCGCGGTGCGTCAACTTGAACCAAGCGCGTGCAAATGCGTCTGCGAATTGGTCGGGATTTTCAAAGAAGCGCCGTGAAATTTTCTCATACGCGGGATCGAAGCGCAGGGCGAGGTCAGAAGTCAGCATGGAAGGCGCGATGCGCTTGGTGGCGTCGTGCGCATGGGGCACGGTTCCTTCTCCCCCGCCATTTTTCGGCCGCCACTGGTGCGCACCGGCCGGGCTTTTGGTGAGTTCCCACTCGTAGCCGAAGAGATTCTCAAAGTAGTTGTTGCTCCACTGAGTCGGAGTGGTGGTCCAAGTGACCTCAAGTCCGGAGCCGATGGCGTCGCCGCCCTTCCCGGTGCCGAAGCTGCTTTTCCAGCCAAGTCCTTGTTCTTCAAGGCCTGCGGCTTCTGGATCAGGGCCCACATGGGACGCTGGGCCAGCTCCGTGCGTCTTCCCAAAGGTGTGACCACCCGCGATGAGCGCGACAGTCTCCTCGTCATTCATTGCCATGCGAGCAAAGGTTTCCCGAATGTCACGAGCGGATGCGATTGGGTCAGGATTGCCATTTGGACCTTCAGGGTTGACGTAAATCAGGCCCATCTGCACGGCGGCAAGCGGGTTTTCTAGATCGCGGTCGCCGGAGTAACGCTTGTCATCCAGCCACTTGCCCTCAGAACCCCAGTAGATGTCCTCTTCGGGCTCCCAGATGTCCTCGCGGCCGCCAGCGAATCCAAAAGTTTGGAATCCCATCGACTCCAAAGCGACATTGCCAGCAAGGACCATGAGGTCGGCCCACGAGATTTTCCGCCCGTATTTCTGCTTGATCGGCCAAAGCAAACGGCGCGCTTTATCTAAATTAACATTGTCCGGCCAGCTGTTCAGGGGGGCAAACCGCTGACTGCCAGTCCCTGCGCCGCCACGTCCGTCACCTGTGCGGTAAGTTCCAGCGCTGTGCCACGCCATGCGAATGAAGAGTCCACCATAGTGACCGAAGTCCGCCGGCCACCAATCTTGGGAGTCGGTCATCAGGGCCACGAGATCAGATTTCAAAGCCGCAAGGTCGAGGCTCTTGAACTCTTCCGCGTAGTTAAAATCCTCGTCCATCGGATCCGAGAGGGATGAATGCTGATGCAAAATCTTAAGGTTCAGCTGATTGGGCCACCAGTCACGATTGGTTGGGCCACGACCAGCGGCGTGGAGGAATGGGCACTTGGCTTCAGTTGTCATGTGTGTGTATCGGATGTGATTGAATGAGGAATCGTCTGTAAAACCTTGGAACCAAGCGCGCTTGCGCATGGAGGCGACGACTAGTGGCTTAGAATTTTGATTTCGTCAAACGACGTTTACCTTCCCTAAAGACCAACGCATTGCGCTTCGGTAAATTTGCCGTCGGACTTGCGTATCCCGGGATAAGGATTTTTCAAGGCGCTGAATCCGCCAGTTGACCTCGCTCATTGAGTCCCATAGGTTCGCTGCGCAATGAAAGCTCCTATTACGATCTCCATCACCGGTGCCGCTGGCCAAATCGGCTATGCCCTGCTTTTCCGCATCGCCTCTGGCTTCGTCTTCGGCCCTGACCAACCCGTCAATCTGCGCCTGATCGAGATCGAACCCGGCCTCCCCGCTTTGCAAGGTGTGATGATGGAGCTCGATGACTGCGCTTTCCCGCTCCTCAACGAAGTGGTCGGCACGGCCGATCTCGACGAGGGATTCAAGGACGCAAACTGGTGCCTTCTCGTCGGCTCGGTCCCACGGAAAGCGGGAATGGAGCGCGGCGACCTCCTTGGCATCAATGGTAAAATTTTCACCGGTCAAGGCCAAGCCATCGCCCGCAATGCCGCCAAGGATGTCCGCATCCTCGTGGTCGGAAATCCTTGCAACACCAACGCTTTGATCGCGATGAACAACGCGACCGGAATCCCCAAGGAGCGCTTCTTCGCCATGACACGCTTGGATGAAAATCGCGCCAAAAGCCAACTCGCCAAGAAGGCTGGCGTCCACCAATCCCTCGTCACGAACCTCTGCATTTGGGGCAACCACTCAGCCACTCAATACCCGGACTTCACCAACGCAAAAATCGACGGTCGCCCCGTCACGGAGGTCATCACGGACACCGCGTGGCTCGAAGGCGAATTCATCGCCACCGTCCAACAACGGGGTGCCGCAATCATCAAAGCACGCGGCGCATCATCCGCAGCCTCCGCCGCTAACGCTGCCATGGACACCGTGCGCAGCCTCATCACCCCCACCCCAGCTGGCGATTGGCACTCGGTCGCAGTTTGCTCAGATGGTTCTTACGGAATCGAAAAAGGACTGATGGCCTCCATGCCCATCCGCACCCTTGAAAATGGCGAGTGGGAAGTCGTCCAAGGCGTCCCTGTGGATGCTTTCAGCCAGGAAAAAATCGACGCTACCATTGGCGAATTGATCGAAGAGCGTGACGCGGTGAAAGACCTGCTCCCAGGCTAAACGCCACAAAGCTCACGCAATCTAGAAATCCCCGCATCAGCCAACTCGCTGCGGTTGCGGGGATTTTTACACGCCTTCAGCCGATAGGTCATCCTTTGGCTTTCTCACTTGTCGGAGTCCACAAAACCCGTCAAAAAGGCCCGTCCGTTGCCTCTCATGCACGATTATCCGATCCACTCCCCGAATTTGCTCATCGTTGATGATGACGAGACCATCCAGCGCCTGCTGGTTTTTGCCGCACAAGATTTCGGCTGGCGTCCGCTCACCGCAAGCTCGGGAAAAGAAGCCTTGGAACGCATCAGTCCCAGCATCGAGGGCATCATCATGGATCATGGCATGCCAGGCATGGACGGAATTCAAACGCTTCTGCAAATTCGCGAAAACCATCCGGACCTGCCAGTGATCATGCTCACCGGCCTGAACGATGCGGAAACCGCCGTCCAAGCCCTGCGCGCCGGAGCCAACGACTACCTAACCAAACCCTTCGAACTCAAGCGGCTTTTCGACACGCTTCGCCAAGCGAAAGCCGAGCGCCGCCAAACAAGCGCCGCAGTCCACATCCAACCCTCTGCCAAACCGGCCGAACATGCGGAAATCCGCAGCGCCAGCCCGCACTTGCAACGCCTGCTCAAGCACCTCAGCAAGGCGGCCAGACTGGATAGCACCATCCTCCTCACAGGGGAGAGCGGCACCGGAAAAACCTATTTCGCCCGGGAAATCCATCGCATCAGCCCGCGCACGCACGAGGAATTCATCACCGTGAGCTGCCCCGCACTGCCACGCGAGCTGCTTGAATCGGAACTTTTTGGCCACGAAAAAGGCTCATTCACAGGAGCGACCTCCTCGCGCGCCGGACGCTTTGAACAAGCCTCCAAGGGCACCCTATTTCTCGACGAAATCGGCGACCTCCCGTCCGAACTCCAACCCAAGCTTCTCAACGTCCTCCAAGACCGCGAGTTTTTCCGCGTCGGCGGCAGCAAAATGCTCAAAACCGGCGCGCGTGTCATCGCCGCCACGAACATGGACCTCCGCAAGCGAGTGCAAGATGGAAAATTCCGCGAAGATCTCTATTACCGCCTCAACATCATCGAGCTGCGCATCCCGCCCCTCCGCGAGCACATGGAAGACTTGGAGCCACTCACTCAAGACATCCTATCAAAAATAGCCAAGCATCGCAAGGTGGACGGCTGGCAAATCAGCGACAGTGCATGGGACGCACTGCGCCACTTCGACTGGCCGGGAAATATCCGCCAATTGGAAAACGTCCTGGAACGCGCCACCGCCTTTGCCGAGAAATCCATCTTGCAACCCGATGATTTCACCCAACTTTTGGACGATCCACGCGATCTCACAAAAAACGGTATCCCGCCTCTCAACCGCGCACAAACACTGCTCGAATTGGAACGCGAGGCCTTCCTCAAAACCTACCTGCGCAACGATCGCAACAAGGCGAAAACTGCACGGGAACTCGGCATCTCCGAGCGCTCAGTTTACAATTTCATCGCACGCCACGCCATCCAACCTTAGCCCTCAAAAAACACGTTAGAGAGGCTTTGGGTCAACGGAAATTGCGCATGCTTTGTAGTTGGGCTGCCTCGAATGCGGATCAAAAGCAGCATGGGTGAGCCGGTTCACCTCAGGATAATGCATCGGTAAAAACACCTGCCCCGGCTGCACTGTGGGCGCAACATACACCGCAGCGTCCATCACACCACGCCGTGAGCGAAGCCGCGCCACGTCGCCAGTCTTAAGGCCAAGACGCAGCGCATCCGCAGGATTCATCTCAAAATACGCACTTGCAGGATACAGCTTCCGCAAAATATCCGACTTTCCCGTCCGCGTCTGCGTATGCCACTGGCTGCTGGTCCCACGCCCGCTCAACATCAAAAATGGAAACTCCACATCCGCCATTTCCGGCAAATCCACCGGCGCGGAAAACCACAAGCGCGCTTTACCACTGGGTGTGTAGTAGATTCCATCTTCAAACAAACGACGCGACTGCACCTCGCCGCCACCACCTAACGAAAGTTCACCGCACTGCGGAAACGGCCACTGAATCCCTCCCTCGCGATCAATCATTTCATAGCCTTCGATCCCCGTAATGTCGCAGGGCCTACCCACTGTTAGGTCGCACAACAACTTGAAAACCGCTTCCGGATCCGTCCACCCAGCGAACAATCCACCACACCCCCAAGCATCCGCAATCAGTCGAAAAATACGAAAATCAGACAAAGCCAGCCCCGGTGCACGGCGCACCGCCTTGACCGTCCCGATCCGCCGCTCGGAGTTGATGAAGCAGCCGTCCTTCTCACCCCAGCCAGCCGCCGGCAGTAACAAGTCCGCCACACGCGCACTCTCCGTGTTGTGATACATATCTTGCACCACCAGAAAATCCAGTTTCTCACGCAATGCCTCCAAACGCCCGGAATGAATCCACGAGTGAAATGGATTGGTCGCAACGATCCACAAGGCTTTGATTTTCCCGTTTTCCGCCGCCTCCAAAATCTGATCAAACGCCAACGACGGCTCCTCCGGTATGTTTTCCAACGGAATCCCCAAACTTGCCGCAACCTTCTCGCGGTGTGCCGCATCCGCGAAATCGTGCCCGCCCACCAGCGATGTCGTGTTGGAAAATAACCGCGATCCCATCGCATTGCACTGCCCCGTGATCGAGTTAGGCCCAGTCCCGGGCTTGCCGATGTTGCCGGTGACGAGGCACAAATTGATGATCGCCTGCGCGGTTCGCACACCTTCGTGCGATTGATTCACCCCCATCGTCCACCACCAGGAAACCCGCTTGCCCGGCTCGGAAACCACACGCGCCAGCGCCTCGATGCACTCCACGCTCTGCCCCGTCCGCTCGACAACCGCCGCCGGTGCGTAGTCGTCCAAAAATTCTGTGAAGGCCTCGATCCCATCAGTCCGCGCCAGCGATTCCGCATCCACTCGCCCATCCCTGAGTATGCAATGCGCCAGCGCATAGAGCAGCGCGAGATCCCCCTTCGGCTTCAACGCAATATGCTGAGTCGCCGCCTGCGCCGTCTCAGTCGCACGCGGGTCAATCACAATGATCTCCGGTGCCCGCGCATTCCGCATCACCCGCTGCCACAAAATCGGATGGGCAATGCAAAGGTTCGCCCCCACCAAAACAATCACGTCGGACTCTTCAAAATCCGCATAGGTCGCCGGTGGTGCATCAAAGCCAAACGACTGCTTGTATGCGGTCACCGCCGTCGCCATGCACTGCCGCGTATTCGCATCGCAGTGGAGAAATCCCATCCCAAACTTGAATAAACAACCGAGAAATGCCATCTCCTCCAGCGGGATCTGCCCGGTGGATAGAAAAGCCACGGACTCTCGTCCATGCGCCGCCTGCACCGCCTTCATCCGCTCCGTGAAAACCGCCAAAGCCGTCGGCCAATCAGTCGCCTGCATCTCGCCGGCATCATTCCGCAGCAACGGAGAAACCGCGCGATCCGGCGCATCCAGCGGGTCCAGCGCCTGCCACCCCTTCGGACACGCCATCCCCAGATTCACCGGATACCCAGCCTGCGGACTCAAATTGATCGCCTCACCGGACGCATCCAAATGCAGCTTGAGCTGGCACCCCGTCGCACAATACCCGCAAATCGACGTCACCGTGGAACTCGGCTTCAAGCGTGACGGAATTTTACCCAACCCGAAGTCGCCCGGCTCCTGCACCAAATCGCGCGTGAGTGGCCCCGTGTGCTGTTTGAGAAATCGGCGGAACATCAGAGAAAAACGAGCATTTCCCCTACCCTCCAGCAGATGCCATGCGCACGATGCCATCATCCGCCACCAGCCTGTGCGCCGGATTCATGGTCACCATGAACCGATCAAATCACCCACGCCGCAAGGTGAGATGAATGATTTCCGCCGGGGCGTTGACTCGCAGCGGGAACCAGTTTCCCGTGCCGTTCCCAACCACCAAGACACGCCCGAGCTTCTGATACATGCCCGACCAATAACGGAACATCGCCGGCCCCGCGCCCAGACCCTGCGTCACCATCAACTGCCCGCCATGCGTATGCCCCGCAAATGTCAGCGGAATTCCTAACTCAGCAGCACGCTCAAACGCATGCGGATGGTGCGCTAACAAAATTTGAAAAGCCCGGGAATCCGCCAGTCCAGCCACGGCCTCCACATCGCGCGCCATTCCTGACTCACGCCTGTTCCACACGATCCCAAGAAGCTGCACAGCCACGCCGCGCACCGCGATGGTGGCCACTTGATTCCGCAGCAAATTCACTCCGCCATCACGCAAACTCTTCACAAATCCCTCCGGATCATCAAATAAATCATGATTGCCCTCGATGACAAAGAGACCGGACTTCCCCCGCAAGCCTTGCAACATCTTCAGCGCCGCCGGTAAATCCTCGATCGAATTGTCGATCAAATCCCCCGTGAACAACACCAAATCCGCCTCAAGCGCATTGGTCGCAGCCACGATTTCATCCAAGACCGGCCCTTGGGTAAACTTTCCAACATGCGTGTCCGTGAGATGCGCGATCCGCATGCCATCCAGCGCTTCCGGCAAGTCCGCAAGCGTCGCCGTCAACTCACGCACCCGGAACCGCTTCATCTGCGGCATGCTAAACAAAGTTGTCCCCCAAGTGGCAAATGCTGGCAAACCAAGTGTCACCGCACCTAACCACTCACGCCGCGTCCATACGCCGATCGCTCCGGAACTGACAGAATCCTCACCACCACGCCGCAGGAGCCGTCTCCCGATTTGCCACACGGCCCAAATCACCACACTTGGCAGGGCCAACAACGGCAAAACCAGCAACCCCCACAACAAAACCCCTGCATAAAGCGGCGGCGGCAAGGGCGTACTCACCCAATCCCGCCTCGCCAACACGACCCACAAATAGCCGCCCATCAACGCGAATGTCGTCAAGCCGACTGCCCACCGCCAGGCGCGACTGCCACCTAACAATCGAAGCCGCCGGTCTGCCCAAAACCACCATGCCAGCGACAGCAGGGGAATCCCAACAAGAATCATTAGAAAAAACGCCATACGGAACTTTGATCAAATTTCGAGACCTCGCCTCAACCGGATTCAGCACGGACTAACGCTTCACTCGCGTCAGCAAGCCATACTTCGGGCTGAACAAGTAGGCCGCAACAAACAACAAACCGAGCACGATGACAATCGCCGGTCCCGGCGCAATCCCCAAACTGCTGGACAGCAACACGGCAAACACCGAACCCAAACCCCCAATCAATCCCCCACCCCAAAACAAGGCGGATGTCCGGTCCGTGAGCAGCGAAACGGTCGCCGCAGGTGTCACTAACAAACCCACCGAAAGCACACAACCCACGGCCTGCAACGAGGAGACCAAGGCCAGAACCATCAATCCGAAGATCAGATATTGAATGAAACGTACCGGCACTCCCTGCGCCGCTGCAACATTCGACTCAAACAAGGTCAACAAGATCGGCCGCATGAGCAAATTGGTGATCAAGAGGGTGAAAGTCCCGATCCCGAAGGCGATCCAGATATCCGCGTTGCCCACTGCGATGATGTCGCCAAACAACCAATGCTCCAGCTCCTGCCGCGTGTCGAGCATCGGCAGCAGCGCAATCCCCGCGGCAAACGCAGCCGTATACAGCACCGCGAGCGCTGTCCCCTGCTCCACACGATTTCCCCGCGCCACCGCCACCGATCCCAAACCCACCAACAATGCTGCGAACAAAGCCCCGAAAAATGCGTTCCACTGACTCAGCGCGCCAGTTAGGAAAATTCCCAGCGCAATCCCCGGCAACATCGTGTGCGACAGCGCGGAGACCGACAGCGCATTGCGCCGCAACACCACAAAACCACTGAAAAATCCGTTCGCAAAGCCAATGAAGCCCGCCGTTGCCAGCGCCCTTTGATAGAACGGATTGCTGAGAATTTCGAAGTCCATGCTCAATTTTTGATCGGGGCTGAAGCTTCGTGAAACGTGCGCTCGATGAGTTCTTCCGTCAAAATCTCCGCAACCGGACCGAACGCGAGCGGACGCGTCGCCAAGACCAAGGCTTCGTCAAACAATCGCGGCACCGAGTTTAAATCATGGTGCGAGGCGATCACCAAGCGCCCTTCATGCGCGAGCTTCGCCAACAAATCACCTAACAATTGTGAAGCATTTCGATCAAGTCCCGTGAACGGCTCGTCCAACAAAAGGACGTGCGCCTCCTGCGCCAGCGCCCGCGCCAAAAAGGCACGCTGCTGCTGCCCGCCAGACAATTCGCGGATTTGCCGATATTGCAGGTTTTTCAAATCCAAGGATTCCAGAGCACGGTCCACCGCCTCCATGTCCGCAGGGGAAAATTTCCGCCACCACCCAGTTTGCGGGTAGCGGCCCATCTCCACCAGGCCACGCACTGTGATGGGAAACGCCCAATCCACCTCTTCGCGCTGCGGCAGATACGCGAACTCGCTCGACCACTTTTTCACCGCCGTACCACGCCAACGAATCGTCCCGGCCGTGCGCGGCACCAGTCCGGCGATGGCCTTGAGCAGCGTGCTCTTGCCCGCACCGTTCGGCCCGATGAGCGCCACTCGGTTCCCACAGGAGGTCGCTAACGAAACATTCTCCAAAGCCAGAACCCGCCGATAACTGACGGATAGATTCTCGATCACCAACTCGTGATGATGCCCGTGGTGGGCGCAGCAGTCATGATGAGGCTCGGTCATTTTCCAACAGACAATGGAAGTTCCAACAACTCGTCGATGTCGCCATCGGCATCAAACACGTGCACGAAAGTCGCCTGCCTAGGAATTTCCAAGCTCAACTTGGCGAAGCGATGCTCACCCGCCAAAGCCGGGGTCTTCCAGCGCACCGTCAGGCCGACACGCGGATTCTCAGGATCCAAGCGCAAGCGCCCGGAGAGCGGCGCATCCTCGAGCGCGGGTCGGACCCGTTCGCCCGTGTCCAGCTCGACCTCCTCGGCAGGCGCGGAAAGAAGCAGGCGAAACGGAATTTCCACGCCCCGCCCATCGTCAGCCGGCACTTCCTCCACCACCTTGCCCGCAGCCACCGGACCTTCACGCGCCCCCGTGATCCGCGACAATCCCGCACCCGTCGCCAATAAGGCGATGGCCAGAAAGATCGTTCGTAATAGAGGCGAGCCGCGCACGCCGGAAACTTGCTCGCAGGTTTTCGGTTTTGCAAGAAACTTGCAGATGTTTGAAATCACAGCTTGCGTGGATTTTCTCTGGAATTCCCGCAGCGCCCGCGCATCGTCCGCGCATGCCGATGACACGCTTCCAAAAACTGGCCACGGCGGCCTTGGTTTCCGTCCTGATTTTGATGTTCGTCGGCGCCATCGTCCGCGTCTCCGGCGCGGGCATGGGCTGCCCGGATTGGCCAAAGTGCTGGGGCTGCCTGATCCCACCGACCAGTGTCGAGCAGGTGGACTTTGACACTCTCCCAATCGCGAAATTTCAGAAAAAAGCCGAACGCATGGGCCGCGACCCTGCGAGCATCAGCGAGGAAAGCCTGCGGCGTGAATTCAACCCGCGCCACGTTTGGACGGAATTCGTCAATCGTCTCACCAGCCTGCCCGTCGGTTTTTTCTCGCTCGCCACCTTCATCGCCGCATTCTGGCAACGCCCACGACGACCGCTTGTCTTCTGGCTCGCCTTCACCTCACTGGCCGTGGTCCTGATCAACGCGTGGATGGGCGCACGTGTGGTTTACAGTGGCCTCCGCCCCGGCGTCCTGACCACTCACTTGGCCTTGGCCATGAGTCTTTTAGGCACACTTGCCTACTGCGCATGGGCAGGCACGGACCGCCCGTGGCGCATCCGCATGGCCGCCGCCCCACACGCACAATTGCGCCTCGCCGTCGGGTTGCTACTCGCCGTGATCCTCTTCGAGGGAGTCATCGGCGCACAAGTCCGGGAAATCACCGATGAGATGGCGAAGGCGCACGCCAATGCCCCGCGCGAAACTTGGGTCAGCGAGCTCGAAGAATCTTGGAAATACCTCGCCCACCGGAGTTTCTCATGGGCCGTGCTCGGAATCACGCTCTGGGCTTGGTGGCTCTCGCGTCGCCACCGCAGCGGCGGCACCGGTTGGGTCGAGAAATCCGTGCTCGGATTGGTGCTCGCACAAATGGTCCTCGGCATCGTGATGTCGCAAATTCACATTTACTCGTGGGTCCAAGTCCTCCACGTCGGACTTGCAGCGATTTTACTGACGCTCGTCTGGCTATGGTGCTTCGCCCTGTCTCGCGAAAAATCCGCTCAAGGTGCCTGATAAAGCGCATGGCGCGCAATCCACTCGGCCACACGCGGGTCAAGCCAGCGGCGGGCCGCGTCACCCGCGCCCAAAGAAATTTCACGCCGGATCTCCGTGGCCGATGCCGGATGCGCACCCGGCACGCAATGCAGCCGGAAACCTTCGCGCGCAAGCGGCGGCTGCCCGCGTCCCAAGACGATAAATTCAACCAAACCCGCCAATTTCTCCGGATCTTTCCACCGTGGCAACGATTCCCACTGATCCCCGCCCATGATCCAAAACAACCGGGCACCCGGAAATTCCGCCGCTAGCGCCTCCGCTGTCAAAACGGAATAAGAGGGACCAGTCTGCCGAATCTCACGATCATCGACCACCGCCCACGGGATTTCAGCAGTCGCAAGCCGCAGCATTTCACAACGCGCCTCCCCCGCAGTGACCGCTTGCCCGATCTTGTGTGGCGAAATTTGACAGGGCACAAAGCGAATTTCATCCAAATCCAGCGCCTCCTGCGCCAAGCCAGCCAAATGCAGATGCCCAAGATGCACGGGATCGAAACTTCCCCCGAAGATTCCAATTTTCTTTGGCTTAGGGTCAGTGGCGCATTCGATCATAAAAACCGCATCAACAGCGAGCGCCCAGTCTTCAGCAGATCCCCCGCTGCCGCAAACCTATAAAATACAGGCCCTGATTTGCGACGGCAAAAAAATTTCAAAGATTCGCTTGCCAAATCATGGGGCGGATCATACCAAGTGCGCCCACCCAACCGGATGCTCGGATGGCGGAATTGGTAGACGCGCTAGACTAAGGATCTAGTAGGGAAACCTGTGGAGGTTCGAGTCCTCTTTCGAGCACTTTCTCCTTACAATCAAGGGGTTACGGCAGTCACAGATGCCACGGTTGACATCCCACCCAACGTCATGAACGACGCTGGCGACAAATTGGCGACAAACGGTGGGGTATCTGCTTCTAAGCGGAGCAAGAAGGCGGGTCCCTTCCTCAAAGTGAAAGCAGGCTCTGCTGTGGTGCCGATCTACCGCACAGAATCCAAGGGACGCATCCGCTTCACCGTGAGTTTCTATCGAGACGGACGCCGACTGCGGAAAATGTTCAACGATCTGGATGCCGCCAAAAAGGAGGCCTTGTTCGTGGCGCAGCGAATTCAATCAGGAATGCAGTATGTGACCGACCTCAAGCCGCACGAGCGCGATAGTTTCAAGGCGGCGGAAACTCTGTTGGAAAAACTCGGGATTCCCCTCTATGCCGCCGTGGAGGATTACGTCCGCGCCCGCACCCTGGCTGGAAGTGAATCGCTGTCGGTGATGGCCATGGAATACGGGAAGATGTTCGGCAACATTGTTCGCCGCGCCACAGTCCCGGAGGTGGTGACCGAACTGCTCAAGATCCGCGAACAGGACGGAGCGAGCACCAAGTATCTCGGCCAGCTCCGCACCACGCTCAACCGCCTTGCGGCCAAGTTCCCCGGACCGATTCTCGAAGTGACTGGGCCGGACGTGGACGCCTGGTTGCGGTCGTTGAACATTGTGGCGACCACGCGCAATGCGATGCTGCGATGCATCAAGGTGCTCTTCACCTTCGCCAAGGCCCAGAACTACCTGCCAGACGAGAAGAACACCGCCGTCGAGCAGATCCAGCAGGTGCGTGTGAAATCCGAGGACACGACGATCTTCTCACCCGAGGAGATGACGACGCTGCTGCACAATGC
>JBEGOB010000251.1:0-6672 GCA_041182265.1 Verrucomicrobiota bacterium
TACATGCAGTGCACACCCAAACCGCCGTTTTCAAAAATATACTTCAATTGATCAACTGCAGGCTTCACCTCAGCGGATAGCGCATTGTATTCCCCAAGAATGACGCTATCAAAGCCGGACGAAGACGCGCCAGCCATCATATCCCCTTTTTCATACCACACCCCGTAGCGAGTAAACCCAAAACCAACACCCGCCGACAACGCGTAGTCCACCGGCGTGATCCGCGCCTGAGTGCTGCTAAACTCCTTCGTCGAGGCCACTGCATACGAATCCGGAATCTGATGAGACTTGATCACCTCCGGCGGAAATCCTGCTAACAAACTCTCACGAAACGTATTGGCGATCCGACGGTTGATCACATGCCGATTGTAAAAATACCACGCGTCATAAAATGGATTGCCCTCCTTCATCTCATCCCATCCTCCCCGCCCTAAGTTTCTTGGTGCATCGAAATGCGTGGTGAACGGCGTCCCCATCACTTCATTCAAATGCGCAAGATTCCCACCGTAGAGACCGACGAGATGCAGAAAAAATCCCTCAACCATTTTCGGATTGTAATCTCCCGCCGATTTCTTCCGGCCAATGTTGATCTCATGCTCATGGTTTGGTTCCATCGAAAAAACCATCTCTGGATGCTCGCGAAAACGCGGACTCAAGCGATTGAGAAATCCACGCAAGCTTTGATTGAACAGGCTATCCAGTGCTGGCAAGCCGTAAGCATAGGTGGAAATTAGAAAACTGCTCTTCTTGGTGCCAACTCCCTCTTCGTAGTCATCCGTGTAGCCATCACGGTCCAACGCACCATAGCGGGAAAGCCCAGTGCGCGGATCCTTAGTCTCTAACCATGGCTTAAACCAACTGCTCATGCGATGCGTGAAGGTAGGCTCCCAGATTTTCAGTGGCTGTTGGTGCAAGGGCTTGTCAAACCTAGCAAAAATCCGCTGGCCAAAGGCCTCCGCCTCAGCCGCAGTCCACAGTGGCGCGGCCTCAAGACTGGCAGGCTCCTTCGCACGCGGCGAACTGCCCTCCACGCGCAAGTGCGCATACGTGGCGCTGCGCACATACTTTCCCTCCGGAGGCGATTTCCAATCCGCCCTCGCCCCTCCATGATTCATGGCGAGATCATACCAAAACCGATTCTCAAAAGCACCCACATCCCTTTTCTCAAAATCAATCCCATCCTCCGTCTCTAGCCAGATGGATCGCAGAGGGTCTTCCGTCGCAATCAAAAGACGGTTAGAACTGAATGCGCTTGGGAAAACACCAGTCGCCTGCAAGTCCGCCTTTGCCTCGAATGCGATCGACTTCCGCCCCTCGAATGCAAGCCGCTGCCATTGATTTCCTGATGTCGCCAACAAGTCGTGCCCACCACTTTCGTTAGGAATCGGCTCAATACGGATTTCTCCTTGCCGCTTACCGGCGAGCAAGGGGCCAAGCCTTTGAATTTCCTCGCCTTCTGCGGATAGAATCACCGCCGGCCCCGCCTCAGACCGCGGGGTCACGATGAATTCGTCCCCAGGGGCCTCCGACAGAAAATCACCTGCAACGACCCACACGGGCGCTCCCATTCCAAGCGGCAATTTGAATTCGCCGACCTTTCCTCCATGCTCATTGAAAAGTGGAATCACCGTCACCGAGGCATCGGAAATCGGCGCGGCAGCGATCCGGAACGCACCTTTCCCCGTCCGCGCGGCCGCAACATTCACTCCACCCCTAACCTGAGGCGGATGGCTTAAAAATTGAATATCCGCGATGCCATGAGCATTGAGAATCTTAACAAATGTTAGATTTCCTTCATCCGCGCCCTGCCCAACAACCATGCGGGGTCCCAGCGGAACTGGAGCCTTCGCATGATTTCCTCGCGCTCGCGTGAGTTCGGCAGCGAGATCCAGATTTTCATCCAAGGTGGCGGTCAGAGTGACAGAATTCGCATCTTCATGAAACGCTAGCAAGCGCTTGCGGTCCGCCAACTCCAGCAACGATGCAATCGGATAGTGCGGCGGAAAACCAGCAGGCACGGGCACCGCCGGATCAAGCGGCGGAAGCTCCCAGAACGAAAATGGAAAATCATCCACAGGAAACAAATTCGCCTCCCTCTCGGCGGCATCAAGTCCTGCTGAAACCATCGCCCATCCCGCAAATCCGATAAGGCTGGCGGTGCGATTGAACTGGGCGGACTTGAATCGATACTTGGTCATGTGATCCCTTACGAAGCGAATTCCGTCGCTTTGCATACATCCGCTAAAATCAACCCTAGGGATGATCCACGCGCCAAGCGGTGGCACCTGCATCACTGCGGATTCTCGGCCGGAATCTTCACTCGCCAGATTCCGCGAAGATCCCCAAGCTTGAAGCCGACCGCCAAGTCCTCCGGGTAGCGCACGCGAATGGCATCCAAGGTGGCGGGCTGGATCTCTTCACCCGGCGCGCCATGACACGTCAAACACAAGGGTTGTGAGAGCAAGATCGGCAGGCGCACGATGGCCTCGCCACCGCCCGCTGCATCCACCACGGGCGACAGCGGCTTGGCCTCGGCAAGCTGAGCTTGGAACCGCTCAATCACCTCAAGATCACGACCAAGCGCCACATTGAGCGGGTTGCGCGGACGATGACTCAAGCGCTGCATTTCCACTCCGTGCACCGCTGAAATTTCGCGTGTGATCGGCATCGCACGCTGCGAACACACATCAATTGCCTTCACCGCGCCTCCCTCCGCAATCGCCGCTGACAACTCACCGGAAAGTTTGGCAAACGCAGCCTGCGCAAAATTCTGCGCCAGCGCCGCAGGTTCTGGCGGCGGGGCAAGCTGCTTCACGGACGCCTGTTTCTCACAGGATGTTAGTGCTAGACCCACTGAACCGATTGCGAAAATGGATGAAAATTTCATGATTTTTAAAAATGTAGAACCGAGGCACTCCCCCGTCGATTTTGGAGTCCCATCAAGCTTTACTCAAGTCCACGACACGGAAATTGCAACTTTTCACGACTTTGACGTGCCTCTTGTGGATTTTCCGAGTGGCGCAGCCTCCCTCCGTGTGATTCCCTTTGCCCGCAGGCGGTTCGCTACGGACCGCTTGAAAATTTACCACTCACTCATGCCGTCCGTCGAAGAATTCACCACCGTCGAATCCATTTTCGTCCGCCACCGCAACGCCCTCTTGCTGCGGGGTCAATTTACGCCGATTTACACGGACTACTACCTGCACTTGATGCAGCATGGCATCCGCCCGCCCGCGGAGCTGGATCAAATGCTGAAGGACGCGCTCGCCATGCTCACACTCCACTTGGTCGCACGCCCTTGGGCTGAAACGATCGCTTGGACTGCCAATTTACGGGCACCACGAATCAATTTGTTCGTCACTGGCAGCTCGTTTGAAGAATCCATCACTGGCCGGATTTTTACCGAGGACGTCCGCGAACCTGATCGCAATTTTTTCTACTCCCAGTCCACCGCAGCCGCTGGCGAGGCCCCGCGCACCTCGACCATGGAGGTGATCGGCCGCGATCCCATCGCTTGGGTCGGCCAATATTATGAACAATCCGAGCAACGCCCAGCACGCGCCTTCCGCTTGGATGACGAAAATTTCGCCCTCGTCGCCGCACAACCCGACTGCGATCTGGAATGGCTCGAAGCTCTCGATGAGACGGCTGTCGCAAAAATTTCCGAAGCCGAGGAAACCACAGTCTTGGAAACACGGCGCTTCCGGTTCAACTGCGGATGCACGGTCGATAAAATTCTTCCTATCCTCGGAGGCTGGAAAAATCGCCTCGACGACCTCTTCGAAGCTGCCGACTTCATCAATATCCAGTGCCCTCGCTGCGCCGCAAAGTATCGCATCACTCGCGACATGATTTGAAATCCTCTTCTTGCTAGCATCACGCTCTCTGCGCCACTCCGGCCGCCTCTTTCCATGCAGCGCTTTCATTTCAACCAGTTCGCAGACACTCGCCGCTTGGCGGATCTCAAACGCTCCAGCGACCAGAAAATTTCCGTCTGCATCCCGACTCTCAACGAAGTCGGGACGATCGCCACCATCGTGCAAATCCTCCAAACCGAACTGATGATCAATCATCCGCTCGTGGATGAAATTCTTGTCATCGACTCCGGCTCTAACGACGGCACACGTGACGCGGCAGCCAGCGCTGGTGCCACAGTGCACCTCTCCGCAGACATCGCCCCCGCACTCGGCAGCCACGCCGGCAAGGGCGAAAACCTTTGGAAAGCCCTCCATGTCGCAAGCGGTGACATCATTTGTTATGTCGATGGCGATATTTCAAATTTCCACGCCGGCTTCATCACCGGCCTCGTTGGCCCCCTGCTCACACACAGCGGGATTGACTATGTAAAAGCGTTTTACGAGCGCCCGCTAGACCGCGGTGAAAGCACGCTCGCCTCCGGTGGCGGACGCGTCTCGGAAATCCTCATCCGTCCACTCATCTCACTTTTCTATCCGGAGCTCGCACCCATTCTACAACCGCTCTCCGGCGAGTATGCCGCCCGCCGCAGCGTGTTTGACTCACTCCCCTTCCCCGTCGGCTATGGCGTGGAAATCGCTCATCTCATCGATCTCCTCCAAGCGGGCCGCCTGTCACGCGTTGCTCAGACCGACCTCGTAAAACGCATCCATCGGAACCGCGACGACGACGAACTCGGCTGCATGGCATTCGCCATTCTTCGCGTGGTCCTGCGCCGCCTTCAACGCGACGGAAAAATCAGCATGAACCATCCTCTCCCCGAAATCTATCAATCGTGGAGCACCGAGGAAGGGCGCATTGTGCCGATTTCAAAAACCATTCCTGAACCTGAAAGACCCCCCTTGAAATCATAATGAATCAGAAAAAAGACTTCCTCAGCGATCTCCTCACTCGGATGTCGCTTGAGGAAAAAGCCGGGCAGTTGAATCTCCTGACCGGGACCATGGACTCGACCGGCATGAAGGATGCCGAAGATCTTGAGATGAAGATCCGAGGTGGCCTTTGCGGTGCAGTGTTCAATGTTTACACGCCTGCCGCCACCCGCGCCTTGCAGCAAGCCGCATTGGAGAGCCCGACGGGAATACCACTGATGTTCGGCTACGATGTGATCCACGGCCATCGGTGCATTTTTCCCATTCCACTCGCACTTTCATGCTCGTGGAACCCCGCTCTCATCGAGGCTTGCGCGCGCTGCGCCGCAACGGAAGCCGCCGCCGACGGCCTGCATTGGGTATTCTCTCCGATGGTCGATATTTCAATGGACCCGCGTTGGGGCCGAGTTGCCGAGGGCTCTGGCGAGGATCCTTGGCTGGGCGCGAAAATCGCCGCGGCCATGGTCCGTGGCTATCAGGGAGATGATATTTCTGCGGCGAATTCCGTGGTTTCGTGCATCAAGCACTTCGCGCTTTACGGTGCTGCCACGGCTGGGCGCGACTACCACACCGTGGACATGAGCCGCCGCATGATGGAGGAAACTTACTTCCCGCCCTACCGCGCCGCCGTGGACGCCGGCGCGCGCACAGTGATGGCCGCTTTCAATGAGATCGACGGTATCCCCGCCACTGGAAACCGCTGGCTCCTCACCGACTTGCTGCGCGGCGAGTGGGGATTCCAAGGCTGGGTGGTGAGTGACTACACTGGAGTTTCCGAAATGATCCAGCACGGCTCAGCCGCCAACGAAGCACACGCCGCGCGACTCGCACTCAGCGCCGGTCTGGACATGGACATGATGTCGGAAGCCTTCGTCAACCAGATCCCCTCTCTGGTAAAGTCTGGCGCACTGTGCGAAACCCTTGTGGATGCGGCTGTGCTGCGAATCCTTGAAACCAAGTGGGACCTCGGACTCTTTGAAGCGCCCTTTGCCCGCTGCGATGAAGCACGTGCCGCAGCCGTTCTCAACCAGCCACAATCGCGTGAACTCGCGCGGTTAGCCGCTTGCGAATCGGTGGTTTTGCTCAAAAATGACACAGCACTCTTGCCCGTCCGCCATGCACAAACCATTGCGGTGATCGGTCCATTGGCCGATAGCCGCCGCGACATGTTAGGATGCTGGGCAGCCGCTGGAAACGCCGACGAAGCAAGTTCCGCATGGGAAGGAATCCGCTCGGCCTGCGGGGACTCGATTCAAGTCAATTTCGCAAAAGGGTGTGAAATTGACGCATCCAACAAAACACTCCGCAGCGAAGCCATCGCCGCCGCACGCCAAGCAGATTTGGTGATTCTTGTGCTTGGCGAAAGTTGGCAAATGCATGGTGAGGCGGCGAGTCGCAGCGACATCCGCCTGCCGAAATGCCAACGCAAGCTTGCCCGTCACATCCGGAAAACCGGCACGCCATGCATCCTCGTCACCATCAGCGGGCGCCCGCTCGAACTGAATTGGGAAGCCCGTAAATTTCCAACAATCCTTCACGCATGGGCGCTCGGCAGTGCAGCTGGCCACGCCCTAGCAGATATCATTTTTGGGAAATTCCCACCCATCGGGAAACTAACCATGAGCTTCCCACGCAAGGTCGGCCAAGTTCCGCTAAGCTACCGAGAGAAACCTAGCGGAAGACCGTTCGCAGAAACTTCACAATACACGAGCAAGTATCTTGATGTTCCGAACACGCCACTTTTCCCCTTCGGCCACGGGCTCACCTACGGCGCGTGCGAGTGCGGCACTGTGACGGTAGAACCCAACACGCTCCGGCCCGGCGG
>JBEGOB010000252.1:0-3531 GCA_041182265.1 Verrucomicrobiota bacterium
GGCGTGAGCTCATCCAAGGTATAACAAAGCTGCTCCCAATGCTTCAATGACTTCTTGGGAACCTTGAATTTCAAAAACAAGTCCGACCACTTCGGCGGCAGATCATCCCTCTCACTCCACCCGCACCGCAACCATTCACTCCAAAGCCGCTGCGCCGCAACCGGACCGCAACCCGGCAATAAATTCACCATCCGCAAGAAACTCACCTCGTCCCGGCGGTTCACCATGAACCTCATGAACGCGGAAATATCCTTGATGTGCGCCTGCTCGAAAAATCTCAAACCACTGGTGATCGTAAACGGAATCCCACGCACGGTGAGCTCCATCTGAATTTCCAAACTCTGAAAATGCGCCCGGTAAAGCACCGCCATCTCCGCCAGCGGCATCCCATTATCACGCAACTCGGAGATCCGCTGCGCCACAAACGCCGCTTGGCTCCGCGGATCTTCCAATGCGACCAAACCCGGCTTCACCCCGGGACTCTCACGCGACGCGCGCAAGTCTTTCTCAAAACGGCCGGTATTCGCACGAATCGCCGCATTCGATAAATCCAAAATCTCAGGCACACTCCGGTAGTTGGTCTCTATCGTAAACACCCGCGCCCCTGCGTACCGCTCTTGAAAACTCAAAATATGCGCAACTTCCGCACCCCGCCATGAATAGATCGACTGCGCATCATCTCCCACCGCCATCAAGCTGTTCGCTCCTCCCACCAGCAAATCAATCATCCGCCCCTGCACCGCGTTGGTGTCCTGATACTCGTCCACCAAGATATGCTTGAAGCGCCCCTGATAGAGCGCGAGCAGATCCGCACGCTCTTCAAACAACTGCACGACCTTCACCAGCAAGTCGTCAAAATCCATCGAGTTGCTCGCTAACTTTTTCTCAATATAGCCACTGCGCACTCGCTTGATTTCCTCCATCCACTCGTAGAGGTGATCGTATTTCTCTGCGACGACATCTTCCAAATCCGCACCCGTGTTTTCAATCAAGCCGAACAAGGAAGCTAACACATCCGGCTTGGGAAAGCGCCGCTCCTTGGTGTTGATTTCGCATGCTGCAATCACCGCCGCGAGCAAC
Source organism: Verrucomicrobiota bacterium (assembly GCA_041182265.1). Taxonomy (GTDB): domain Bacteria; phylum Verrucomicrobiota; class Verrucomicrobiia; order Verrucomicrobiales; family Akkermansiaceae; genus Luteolibacter. The sequence continues at coordinate 1,081 of JBEGOB010000252.1, forward strand.
GATTTCTGATCATCCCGATCCAAGATCGAGAAGGACCGCGTGAATCCCAAGTCTTCCGCATGATTGCGCAAAATTCGGCTGCCCACCGAGTGAAACGTGCCCGCCCACAAGTCCGATGTGTCATGCTGCACCAATTCCCTCACCCGCTCGATCATTTCACGCGCCGCTTTGTTCGTGAAGGTCAGCAGCAAGACTTGCTTGGCCTCCACCCCATGATCCAACAACCACGCCACCCGATAGGTCAAAGTCCGCGTCTTCCCCGAACCTGCACCGGCAATCACCAAGGCCTTGCCCGGCGGCGAGGACACCGCCCCGTATTGCTCCGCGTTCAGCGATGCCACATAGTCGATTCCTGAGGGTGCCGCAGCTTGCGGGCGGTGAAGAGTGTATTGGCGAGCCATGAGCGACTCGCAGACTGCCACTGGATGCGCTGCGGATCAACCCCCGCCATCCTTAAAATTTGCACCGCTCAGCCGTCGCCCCAACGCTGCCGCTCGGCTCGGTCCGCATCTTCAATCGACATGCCACCATCCACTTTCTTGGTGAAATCCACATACCGCGCCAATTCCCTCCGCACCACCGGCAAGAGGAAATACACGCCGATCAGGTTGGGAATACTCATCCCAAACAAGGAGGCATCCGAGAAATCCGTCGCATTCGCCATGGAGGCGGACGCACCAACAATCACGATCAAACAGAAAATCACTTTATAAATCCACGCCGTCAACTCACGCCGACCAAACAAGAACTGCCAAGCCTGCAAGCCATAGTAACTCCATGTGATCAAGGTCGAGAACGCGAATAGAAACACGCAGGCAAATAACACATATTTGAATCCTGCATGCACCGTCTCAAATGCCAACGAAGTCATTTGTATCCCAAATTTTGTGCCATCCCCTGCGACTTGTCCCAAAACAAACGGATGCCCGTGAATCGAAAAATTTGCGCCAGCGCCCTCGAAATTCATCGTCACACACAAGACCAAAGCCGTCATGGAACACACGACGACCGTATCCAAAAACGGCTCCAGCAAGGCAACCAATCCCTCAGACGCCGGACGCCGGGTCTTCGCCGCCGCATGCGCAATCGGCGCGGAACCAATCCCCGCCTCGTTGGAAAACGTCGCCCGCCGCATCCCCCAAATGAACGCCGACAAGATCCCCCCCGTGATCGCCGCACGCGGCTGGAAGGCCTCACGCACAATCATTTCCAAGGCGGGGAAAATCATCGATGCATTGACGATCAACACGATGAGACAGCTGACGACATACACCCCGCACATCAGCGGCACCAACTTGCCAGTCACCTTGGCGATCCCCTTGATCCCGCCTAAAATCACCAACGCCGTCATCAGCGCCATCAAAGCGCCGAACACCCACTGCTTGTCCGCGAAAAACGAATCCGCTCCGCCCGTGATGTTGATCAACTGCGCCGTGACCTGATTGACCTGAAAAACATTGCCTCCGCCAAAGGACGCGAAAACGCACATCACCGCAAAAAATCCCGCCAGCAACATCCCCACCTTCCCGAAACCACGCTCCGCAAAGCCCTTCCGCAGGTAATACATCGCCCCACCGTGCACCCGCCCCGCCGAGTCAAACTCACGGTATTTCACTCCTAAAACACACTCGGCAAACTTGGTGGACATCCCGATAAAGCCGCTCAAAAACAACCAAAACGCCACGCCCGGGCCACCATTCTGGATCCCGATGGCCACCCCCGCGATGTTCCCCAATCCCACAGTCCCGGACACCGCCGCCGTCAACGCCTGAAAGTGCGTCACCTCACCCGGATCATGACTCTGACTGTATTTCCCCCTCACCGTCCGCAAGGCCAGCGCACATCCACTCACATTGATGAATTTAAACACCAACGTCAAAATCACCCCCGCCGCCGCCAACCAAAAAATCACCGCAAACGCCTCAAACTCGCCGATCTTCACTTTCACGAAAATCGCATCCACGAACGGCTTGGTCACTTTCCCGAACCACGCATCGATTTTCTGATCCATGCTCACCTCACCCGCAGGAGCCGCCGGTGCCGCATGCGCCGCGGAAATCAAGGCCACCCAGCACGCCAGCAAAACCCTGAGAATCGACAACTTCCAAAATGAATTCCGCATCATGTTGCCGCACCATGCCCACCTGACTCTCAGGCTTCAAGCGTATTTACCAGCCCTGCCAAGCCCCCCTCCCTCACGGTTTTCCTCTCCTCCCAAAGTTTTTTCTCGTCCTCACGCCTCGCTCTCCCCCAACCTCCCGCCGCAATGCTCAAGGCCGGAATCGTAGGACTACCCAACGTCGGGAAATCGACACTCTTCAACGCTGTCACCCGCACCCGCAAGGCGGAGGCAGCAAATTACCCGTTTTGCACCATCGACCCCAACGTCGGCATCGTCAGCGTCCCTGACCCTCGCCTCGCGGTCCTCTCGAAAATCTCGGGCTCTCACAA
>JBEGOB010000253.1:0-2908 GCA_041182265.1 Verrucomicrobiota bacterium
ACGCTGGGTTTGCAGATAGAAGCCATGTCAGAAAGGCTGGGAACCAGGTGATCGGCGGATTTGATCGATGCCTCCATGGCCTCATAGGCTCCTCCGCCGAAGAGGCTGTAGTTCCTTTTGAATGCCTCAACCAGCCGCCGTTCATCAATCGGAGCGGTCGGTGCGAGTTTCAAATCCAGACCCTTGACTCCCAGGAAATTCATTCCACCGGACTCACGCCGGGGCACTAGGTCGAAATTCGGAAGATTCAGTCCGGAAGTGGGAATCACGACGATCGTTTGCCAGACAAAGAAGTTGTCCGTGTCCCCTCCCTCAACCCAAGCATCGAGAATCTCAAACGGTCTGTTTCGATGGACGCCGAGAACATGATCCCGGTAGCTATCCGCCTTTCTGAAGATATCGAGGCTGCGCGCGCCGTCGGAAATCACCCCCTCTGATTCCGCGTGAAACTCGTAACCGTTCTGCTGGGCCCAGGTGGCGTTTTTGTTCTGATGTTCGTTCATGGCTTGTTTTGCGCCGGCTATTCGATTGGTTTTCGGGTTATATGGACGTCACCAAAACCACCGGAAGTGTTCTTCGATTCCTCCACAAGAAAGATCGGGATCGTGCGCTGGTCGGCGGCGATGTCCGCCTTGATTCGGTTTCATTCGTCTGCTTTCCCGGAGTCTGCCAGCATGCTACGGATATTTCTCCAGTTAACCTTCATTTGACTCATTCAGCTCGCGATAGAGTCAAAGCTTGGCAAGTTTCCTGTGGCTTTCCGCCGTGCGCTCGCTGACTTCTAAAAGCGAGTCGATTTCTTTGTTCCCGAGGCCTGAGGAAAAACGCAGTTTCATGATCTTGGCATCCATGGGGAGTTCCACTTCGAGACGATCAAGAGCTTTATATACATCGAGAAGGGGGTCGTCATCCATCGGCGCGGTCATCGGCAGCTTTTCGTCGAGGGGAACGACTTCCTCGCCGCCGTCGCGTTTGGCCGCTGAGCTCCGCCGTGCCGCATCGACGAGGATCCGGCGCATCGTTTCGGAGGCCGCTGCGAAGAGCGGCTTGCGGTCGCGCCATTGTTCCCGGGCAGATTTTTCCAACCTCAGCCATGCTTTGTGGAGCAAGCTGCAAGTGTCGAGTGTGCCGCCCTGACGCTCTCCTGCGATTTTGAAGCGCGCTATGCGTCGTAGTTCCGCATACAAACAGGCGAACACCTCATTGTCGCGGGTTTGGTCGGAGTTGTTCAGCCAAAGAGTGTAATCAGGCATTTTCTCTTTTTTCAGGTTTTTCCCCCCTGTCCGGACTTATTTGCCGAAGTCCTGAAAGATCTCCGGCCCGGCGTCCACGCGGTTTTCAAATTCATCCTTACTCATCCGCTTGAAGATCATCCTGCCATTTTTTCCATGATCCAAAGCCATCTGTTCCTCGTCCAACCTGACTTTCCCTTCCTTGCTGTCGATACTCAAGGTCAGCGTCTTCGCGGCATTGTCCACTGCGGTGACCTTGTAGTCACTGGGGGATGCGTCGGTTTGCATTCCCTTAGGGGGGTGGATGATCATCTTGTCCTTTTGGAACTCAAAAACCGTCTTGCCCATCACGAGCTTGGTCATCGAATTCATCTCGGGATTCTCCTTCTCCGCCAGCGCGAGGGTCTTCTCCATATCGGGCTTCCAGGAGCCTTCCAATCGGATTGCGAGCTCAGCCGGATGGGCGTGAACCGCGACCGAAGCGGCAGCGATCAGTGTGATCAGATATTTTTTCATGACGAACACACACGCGCAGGACTGGTGAGAAAACTGGGAACCATGCAAAGTTTTTGGTCCTATTCCGCGTCGGCGAACTCCGTTAACCGAAAACTCCGGAGCCGGCAGGGAAAGGAAGGCTGCAGTTCCAAAGCACCAGTGCCCCGAGTGTTCAATCTGGGCGCACCATGGCGCACCGCGTTAGGGGCTCCCGTGGCTGCTTAGTAGGGATACGATTAACAACAGACGGCAAAAGCGTGGCCTCGCTGATTTCGCGGTTGGTATTACCGAGCGCTTTGTATGACTCCATGCCTTCCGTGTCGCTGCTGGACGCACGGTTCTCTGCTATTTTCAGGAGAGACTCGTGCCACAGGTCTCCATCCGAAATGGTCTGAGCCTATTCGATGGCGGCGGCAAGGTTGATCCCTTGATGAACCATTTTCGCTGGCGAGACCTTCTTGGCCCGCGAACCGCAAACGCGATGACGAAAGCAATGATAGCACCGATCAAGCTTGCCGGAATTCCCACGATCGCCATTTACAATAGTGGTTCGTCCCAGATAGCGGACTCGCCAACTCTGCCAGTCATTGCCCAATGCAGCCGTCTGAAAAAATCCGGCAAGATATCCGCACATCCAATGGATGCGGCGATGATGAAGCCGCCAAGACTCCAGAGGAGGAGACTGCGATTGCGCTTACGGTTGGTTACTTTCGTGAGGCTTTGTTCCATGATCGACAACGGACCACGTTCGCCGGAGAGGTGGTAATTGAAATTTTCAATGGTAGCATCGTTTCTATCAATGATTGCTGCGGGTCGCTATAGTCCGTCTTTTGATGGCTTTCGACGAATGCTGGTTGCAACCCTTCTGTTCTTGGCGAAGTCCTCGCCATCGATGTCGGGAGTGTCCGGGCTGGTGGACATGGTGGCGGCGTGAGTGGCGGCGATTATTCCGTGATGGCCACCTTGAGTCGGGCGAATTTCTTGGTGTCCGGGGCTCGTGGCACGCTAAGGGTGATTGTGTCAGTGCCGTCGCCGTTATCGGCGACGGTGACACCGGCAGAGGATCCGGCAGTGCCGCTACCTACCGGGAACACACCCGGCCACGTGGAGAGGCAGGAGCTGACTTCGATTTGGACGCTCACTCTCGGATCCACCGAATCTCGGTTGCGCACGAACGAGAA
>JBEGOB010000254.1:0-4345 GCA_041182265.1 Verrucomicrobiota bacterium
TGGTGTCCGAAAATCGGGATTTTTATCAATTTTACGCAAAAAATTGATGATAAGTGAGTTGTGATGGAATTTTTGGAGATTGCGGCAATTATTTTGCGCCGTTTAACGGTGAAACGCTCGACATGAGCGGACGGGGTCGGGTTAGTTTTGAAGTTCTCTTTTTCCTGAAATTGCCGATTGCCTGACATCATGATCCATCCCACAACTCGACTCAAATCCCCGCGCGGTTTCCTGCGGCAGGCACTGGCTTGCGGCTTGCTCGGACTCGGTGCCTTCTCGCCATTTGCCAGCAGCATGGCTCACGCGCAATACGCCGACTGGACCGCGAACCCACCGAAGATCCTGCCGAATGAACGGGTGGGATCGGGGAGTATCGGTAGCACAGGCAGTGGCCGGCAGTTTCGAAATCGGGAAGCTTTTGCGGCACTGAAGGCTGACGGGTCGATCACCGCTTGGGGGAATCCGATCACCGGGGGTAGTGGTTCCCCCGCAGGCACCGGCTACAAGGCAGTCTATTCGAGCTCAGAGGCCTTTGCGGCGTTGAAGGCGGACGGGTCGATCACCGCATGGGGGTATTCGGGCACCTGGGGTGGTGGTCCCCCCGCAGGCGGCGGTTATGCTGCGATCTATTCGAGTGCTTATGCCTTTGCGGCGTTGAAGACGGATGGCACGATCACCGCTTGGGGGGATTCCTTCTCCGGGGGTAGTGGTGCCCCCACAGGCAGTGGTTACATCACGGTGTCTTCGAACCTTTTGGCCTTTGCGGCGTTGAAGGAGGATGGCTCGATCAGCGCTTGGGGGAAAGCTGATAACGGTGGCAGTGGGGCGCCGACAGGCAGCGGCTACGTCTCGATATTTTCGAGTGCCTATGCCTTTGCGGCGCTCAAATCGGATGGCTCGATCACCGCTTGGGGGGCATCCAATTACGGTGGCAGTGGAGCGCCGACAGGCAGCGGCTATGTCTCGATTTCTTCGAGTGCTTCTGCCTTTGCGGCACTCAAATCGGATGGCTCGATCAGCGCCTGGGGACATCCGCTCTACGGAGCTATTGGTGCCCCCGCAGATAGCGGCTACACCGCGATTTATTCGCATGATAGTGCTTTCGCGGCGCTAAAATCGGATGGCTCGATCACCACTTGGGGGGACCCCACTACGGGAAGCTATATGCCCCCAACGGATCGTGGCTACACGGCTGTCTTTTCCGCCGGGAACGCCTTTGCTGCCCTGAAAGCGGATGGCTCGATCACTGCTTGGGGGGCAGCGGATACAGGAGGCAGTGGGGCCCCGACAGGCAGTGGCTACATCGCGATAACTTCCAACCGAATGGCCTTCGCTGCGTTGAAGGAGGATGGCTCGATCAGCGCCTGGGGGTATGCGAGCTCCGGAGGCACTGGAGCCCCGACGGGCGTGGGCTACACGGCGATTTATTCGGCGGGTGAGGCCTTTGCGGCGCTGAAGGAGGATGGCTCGATCAGTGCCTGGGGATATGCGGGCAGGGGCGAGAACTTCACTGGATATTTCGATATTCCGATGGAATCGCCTGCGGGCAGTGGATTCAGCTCGATCCAGTCGGTGAGTTATTACAACATGGGAGGGGTGATTACGGCCGCCAGCAGCAGCATCACCTCAACCACGGCCTCGGTGACTGGGGAGGTGGTGAGCGAGGGTAAATCCCCCGTGACCGAGCGCGGTTTTGTTTATGCCCTGGCCGCTATTTCAGAGCCAAAGGTCGGTGATGCAGGAGTCATCCAATTGGTCGATGCCGGTAGCGGTGTGGGCAGCTTTTCTGTCGTCTTGAACGGGCTCATGCCTAACACGGCCTACATCCTCAGAAGTTACGCGATCAACGAGGATGGGCCTATTTATAGCTCGGGAGTGAGTTTCTCCACCAACCTACCGCCGATCATCATCAGCGATGGTGGGAATTCCAACGTGTCCGTCAGCGTGGCGGAGAACACGCTTGCCGTCGCGACCATCGAAGGCACGGATGCGGATGTCGGGCAGACAATCAGCTACAGCATCAGCGGTGGTGCGGATTCCGCACGTTTTGCCATCGATTCTTCCAGCGGCGCGCTGACCTTCGCGGCGGCCCCGGACTTCGAGGCCCCGGCAGACGCGGATACCGACAACGTTTATGAGGTCACTGTTTCCGCGACGGACAATGGCAACCCGCCGAAGTCTGCCACCCAGACGCTTACGATCACCGTCACCAACCTGGCCGACAACGGCGCACTTGTTCTCGAGCAGGCGGACGGGTCCGAGGTGGCGAGCGGTGGCTTCGCCCAATTTGGAAGCCTGACCTTCGGGCAAACGGCGGATCTGACCTTCACGCTCCGCAGTGTCGGCGAAGCGGATCTCGTCCTGCCGTATGGAAATTCTCTCGGCGGCGCGTTTTCATCGGCCTTTTCCGTCATCGACGGCCTTCCATCGAGCTTGGCCACCGGCAGCAGTATCACTTTCACCGTGCGCTTCAACCCGATCGCCGGCGGCCAGCACATCGCCGATCTCAGTTTTGCCACCAATGACACGCGCCCAGGTCGCACCTCTTACGTCTTGAATCTAAGAGGCACCGGGCTGACGAGCTCCACCCTCGCCACCTACGCCACTGCGGCGAACCAAGTGCGCGGTGGTTGGATCAATGGCACGGATTTCACCCTTGGAGCGGTGACCACGAACTGGCCTTCGGGTGAATCTCCGGACAAGGCGGTGGACAACAATACCGGCACCAAGTTCCTCGCGTTTCGCAATAACAACGCCGGCCTGATTCTTAGCCCCACCAATGCGACCTTGGCCTTCAACCGATTGTCGCTTTACACCGCAAATGATGCCTCCGAGCGGGATCCGGCGAGCTACGTGATCTATGGTTCCAGCACTGTGCTGACAGGCACATCGGGGACCAATCTTCCCCTGACCGGGCTCACCGAGTTGGCCTCCGGCACGATCACCCTGCCAGACAACCGCAGCACCGGTCCGACGGTGGTGCAGTTCGCCAATACCACGGCCTACGCCAGCTACATCGTGGCCTTCCCGACTGTTCGCAGCACGTCCGGCAACAGCACCACCCAGATCTCCGAAGTCCAGCTCTCGCAGGGAATGAACCCACCCTATGCCGTGGCCATGACTGGCGCACGGGGTGGCGAGCTCTCGGGCAGCACCTTCAACTTTGGTAACATCGGCACGACCAATCCCGGCAACAACTGGCCGGGCTTTGAATCGCCCGATCACGCGCTGGACGGCAATGTGAACACCAAGTTCCTGTTCTACCGCCCTGCCAATGGAGGCATCGTCTGCAGCCCGTTAGCCGGACCGGCGGCGGTGAACCGTTTCACAGTCTGGACCGCCAATGACGCGCCGGAGCGCGATCCGATCAAATACCAGGTCTATGGCTTCGTGACCCGTGTGACGCAGACCAGCGGCTCTCTCAATGTCGGCACTGCCGGCACGCTGCTGGGCAGTGGAAATTTCACCCTTCCGGATGCACGCAACGCTGGCCCCGTGACGGTGGAGTTCTCCAACAGCACCGCCTACGCGTCCTATCTCGTGGTGTTTCCTGCAGTGAAGTATGTGCCAATCACCTCGATGACGCAGATCTCGGAGTTGCAGTTCGCATACAACGGCGTGCCGGATTTCGCTCTGCCTGTTGGTGTCACCACGCCGGTTGGCGAGACTTGGACGGCACGAGAGAGCATCCGCCAGTGGACTTCAATATGCTCCTCGGTGGACGGCACCAAGCTAGCGGCTTTGGATCAGGGTGGTAAGATTTATATCTCCAGCGATTCCGGGGTGAATTGGACATCGCGGGAAAGCGATCGGTTATGGACCTCGATCGCCTCTTCGGCGGATGGCATGAAGTTGGCTGCGGTGGCTTGGAATGATCGGATCTACACCTCCACGGATTTCGGAGTCACCTGGACGCCTCGCGAAAGCACTCGATACTGGTTTTCGATCGCCTCCTCAGCGGATGGCACCAAGCTGGCGGCAGTGGAACAATGGGGAAGAATCTATACCTCAAGCGATTCCGGAGCCACCTGGACCCCTCGCGAAAGCAATCGGCAATGGTATTCGATCTGCTCCTCGGCGGACGGAGTCAAATTGGCGGCGGTGACTGCTTCTGGTGGCCAAATCTACACCTCCACCGACTCTGGGGCGAGTTGGACTCCCCGCGAAAGCGATCGGTTTTGGGTCTCGATTGCCTCCTCGGCGGACGGCACCAAGCTGGCGGCGGTTACCTATAACAACGGTGCGGTCTTCACTTCCAGCGATTCCGGTGTCACTTGGACGGCACGCGCAAGTTTCCGGCTATTGCGTTCCATCACCTCCTCGGCGGACGGCACCAGACTGGCGG
>JBEGOB010000255.1:0-5176 GCA_041182265.1 Verrucomicrobiota bacterium
CACTAAAATTGGCGCGCCGCCCCCACCCAGCCGCCCAGATGACCCACAAGTGAGCTTGTTTTAGAAAAAACGGTATTTCCTTGTCGGTCGAATGCGCACTAACCTTCCAACATGAACCCCATCATCCGCGAAACCATCGACCGCTGCCGCGCTTCGGGCCTCCGCCGCACCAAGGCTCTTGAGGAATTGCTCAACACGCTTCTCGAAAGCGCGCGGCCGATGACTCTCTCCGAGCTCGCCGCCTCGGAGCGACTCGCCGACCAATGCGACAAAGCCACCGTTTTCCGCCTCCTGCAACGCCTCGCCGAGCATGGCGTCGTCCGCCGCCTCGGCCTGCATGAACGCGCCGCTTACTTCGCCCTACTCGTCCCCGGCCGCCACAGCGACTACCTCATCTGCACCAGCTGCGGCAGCATCGAGGCCATCAAAGCTCCCTGCCCCGTCCACCAACTGGAAGACGAAATCCGCGAAAAAACCGGCTTTCGCAATCTTTACCACGAACTGGAATTCTTCGGCGTCTGCCCGAAGTGCGCTTGAGTGGACCCGGAAAATTCCTCCCTCGCGCGCCCCGGCCCAGCCCGCTAAATCATCCCGCTGCAATCCAGCCGCTGATTCATCTCGATCGCGGGATTCTCCTCAGTCGCCGCGCCCACCACCACCGCTGGCACTCCCGCCACCGTCGTATGCGGCGCAACGTCATGCAAAACCACGCTGCCAGCCCCGATTTTCGCGCCGCTGCCAATTTCCACACGTCCGAGAATTTTTGCCCCCGCTCCAATCAAAACCCCGGAGCGAATAATCGGATGCCGGTCACCCACCGCTTTGCCCGTGCCGCCGAGAGTCACCTCATGCAAAATCGACACGTCATCCTCGATGATCGCCGTCTCGCCGACCACAAATGAAGTCGCATGGTCGAGCAAGATCCCGCAGCCAATGCGCGCCGCCGGGTGAATATCCACCGCAAATGCCTCGCTCGCAACGCTTTGGAAATACAGCGCAAGCCAACGCCGCCCATCCAACCACAACTGGTGAGACACCCGGTAAGTCGTCAGCGCTAGGAAACCTTTGAAAAACAACAAGGGCTCCAAAGGCGAGAAACACGCCGGATCGCGCTCAAACATCGCCAACAAATCCCGCCCCGCCCCATGCACAATCTCCGGGTGCGCCTCAAACACCCCCGTCAATAAGGGCTCCATGCTCTCCCGCGGCATATCCACACGCGCAAGCCGCCGCGCCAAACGCGCTCCCAAAGCGGCCGCCAAGGTCTCCCGCGACAAAATCACGTCTCGCACCAAGTGCGTCAGGGTCGGCTCATCCGCCGCCACCCGCGCCGCCTCACTCCGCAGGGTTTCCCAGACATTCGCATTATCCGCGATTTTCCCGGCACACAGCTTGGCCGCATTCTTGCTCGCCGGAACGCTGCCGGCCTGTTGAGATTCGCTCATGAAGATTTCACAGAAATTGGAATACGCCTGCCGGGCAATGGCCCAGCTTGCGAAATACCATGACGGCCGATCTCTTACACGGCTTGAGGACCTTGCGCAACGGGAAGCAGTCTCTGGCAGCTTTCTCGTGCAAATTTTAAATGATCTCCGCCGTGCTGGACTCATCGACAGCCGCCGCGGCAAGGCCGGCGGATACCTCCTTTCACGAACCCCGGACCTCATCACCCTCCGCCAAATCGTCGATGCCGTCGATCCCGCGCTCCTCCACTGCTCCGTCAGCCGCGACGGTGAGTCCGGCCCCGCCGTCTCTCGCTCATGGCAACTCCTCTCGGAAAATTTTCTCCAATCCCTCGACGCCATCACTCTTGAGAGCCTCATGGACAGCCGCGAGGACCCGATGTTCTACATCTAAGCCCTCGGTAAATCCCGATTTCTCACCGATATCTCATTTATCAGGAAATCTAAAATAGTTCTGGATGATTTCGAAATTTCCAGCTAAGGCGAAGCCGTCTTTTCAATCACTTTCATCCCATGGCAGCCACCAGCGAACACACTCACCACATCAAAATCCGCTCCACTCAGATGGAAATTCCCGGCCGCACCGGCTCCGGGCGCGATGATGATTACGATTTCAAACTCAAGGCGGCCCAAGATGAACTCGATCGCATCCAACTCCAGCGCGAAGAACTCGAACGCCAAAAAAACGAGCTCGAGGAACTCACGCGCCGCAAGCACCTGATCATTTCCCAACAGCACGAACTGACGGAGAAACTCAACAATTCACTCACGCTCATCGACCGCGAGCTGTTTGAAATCCGCCAAGAAGCGGAAGATCTCCAGCAGTGCCGCGTCTGCTTCGCCGCACACTTGGAAAAAACTCAAAAACTCAACCCGGAGAGCTGGACGCGCGAAAACCTCGCCGAAAAACTCGAAAAGGCATCCATGAACCTCGACATCGCTGCGGACGAATACGACCAAGCCGCCGCTCACTTCGAGGGCAGCCGCAGCGGCGCAATTTTCGGCCGCGCCTCAAAGCGCAAACGCACCAGCACACGCGCCAAGGAAAACTCGGAGTTTATGGTGAATTTACGCAACGGCTTCGCCTTCAATCTCCCAATCGTCGTCCTCGGTGGCCTCGCCTTCATCGCCTATCTCGCAAAAGCCTAATTTCTCCCAGTGATGAGCCGTAGCAAGACTCCACCTGAAGATCCGGAAATGGCGCGGATCCGCAAGGAACAGCAGGAACTCCAGCTCCGTGCCAAGGTTTGCGCCGACCTCCCACGCCAACTCGCCGCAGAGATCCGCGAACGCGAGCGCACCATGCCTCCGCTCCATGACCTCACGGAAAGAATGAAACTCATCCGTCACAATGAAATCATCTCACGCGGCCAGATGACCAATGTGCAACGCGACCAAAACCGCAGCATCTTACTCCTCCTCATGCTCGTCGCCGCCACCGCCGCACTCATTTGGTGGGGACTCCGCATCATGCAAGGCTCTTAGCTCGCAAACGCCAGCCATGGAACAAACTCAGCAGTGTGCTTGCACAAACCACTCTCCTGACTCAACTTCACAACATGGCCAACCCCCAAACATCTGCTGCCCTTTTCCTCGGCAGCATCCTCTCCGCCGCCGCTGCCGAACCGCTGCTCACGGAGTTCGAAACGGCTCGCTCGACCTTCACTCACAGCGCGGAAATGGATTTCGACCCCGGCCAGGGCAGTCTCCGCGTCTCGAAATTCGAAATCCGCTCGCTCTTGTCACGTCCCATCACTCCACTCGATGGACTGAAAATCATCCCCATGGCTGAATATCGGCTGACGGACCTCGACTTCGACGGAATTTCTTCCAGCTACCCCATCCGTGACGAGGAAATCCACTCGCTCAACCTCAGCGCCGTCGCATTCTCCAAGCGCGACGACTCACGCTGGATCTACGGCGCTTGGGCTCGCGCTAAAATGAACAGCGACTTCCAAGACATCGGCGAGGATGACTTCAAATTCGATCTCGCGGCCGGCGCTGGCTACACTTTCAACCCGGACTTCACCCTCGGCTTCGGCGCCACCCTCCTGAATCTCAACGGCGACGAGGCACTCTACCCCGGGCTTTTCTTCAATTGGAACGCCACCGAACAAATCCGTGTCGGCCTCTACGGCCCGATTTTTGTGATTCACTACAGCCCCGCCGCTCCATGGCAATTCAGCTTCCGCGCAGACCCCAGCGGGGAAACCGCGAATATCACTGATTCCGACGGAAAATCGCGCGCCATCGAGTTTCAATCTTACCGCATCGGTCTCTACGCCAACCGCCGCATCAGCGACCACATCTGGCTCCGCGCCGGCGCTGGCATCACTCTCGGTAACGAAATCAATCTCACCGAAACCAACGGCGACGAACGCTTCGGCCAAAACCTCGACGACGGAATGTTCGCACAAGTCGCACTGCGCCTCGTCACCTGGTGACGCCCCATCACTCGCCCGCCTTCAAACGCACGGCGAGTTCATCCCACTGGCTACGACTGACAATGTAACCCACGCAACCACCCTTGCCACAGCGGCACGGATGGTCCGCGTAGCAGTCCACGTCAAATCCATAGTCAAATGTCAGCTCCTCACCCGCCGCAATATCACACAGCGAGTGAATGAAAATTTTCCGCCCCTCGATCCATGCCTCACAATTGGGTTCGCAGGAATGATTGATCAACCGCGCCGTATTCCACGGCACATTGCCATCAATATCATAGCGCTCGGATAGGGTGAAAATATAAACCGCCGCATCTCCAGACTCCACGGACTTGGCATGCTGGGAGACCCCACGCCGCTCGCTCTCACGCTTGTCCACCAACTCACCAACATACTCGATGATCTTGGTTCCCGCCGGGATGGCCTGAGCCGCATACACGCCACGACCATGAATCTCCGACCCACGCACCTCGCAATACGGACTCTGCCCGCGGTGCCACAATTTAAGTAGCTTCCGATGCAACGCCTGCTCCTCTTCAATCCTGCTCTTCTTGGCTGGCATGGTCGGCATTCTAACGCACTTCTCGTTTTTCCAAAGGAGGAAGTTGCAGGTCACGCGGCAAGGTCCCAAACATGCTTCGCAAATCATTCACGGTGATCCCTGATCCATCGATAAAGGTCCAATCCAGCGTCTTTTTGTCTGAAATCGCCACCTGAAACCCGACGCTCTCAATCACCACCGGCTTGGCCGCTCCCGCATGGATGATCCGAAATTGCGTCACTGTCGGTATCAACACCAACCATTTGTTGAAAACCAAATTCTCAACCTGCGCATCGCCCACCGTCTCAACCAGCTTCCCCGGCCCCACCTCAAAAGAACGCGGCTGCCCCTGCGGCTTGAAGGAAATCATGCTGATCCCCTGCTGCACCATCTGCTTCGCCACTCCGGCAAGTTGACCTTCTAACTTTTCCATCCCCCCCATGCGCCGCGCCGTCCGCTCTTTCCACAACGGATTCATCCGCTCGACTGCAACTTGATAGCGCCCCAGAACAACCTCATCCCCCAAGCGACCCACCGCTGCCACCGCCGAAGCCACAATATCCGAGGGCGCCGCTGCCGCCAATTTCTCCCCAGCCTCCTCGCTCTCATCTCCCGGCAAGGGAGCCAAAGGCGGCGGACTTTCCTGCGCCCAGCCCCCTGCCGTCAACCATGCCAACACAGCCAATGGAACTGCAAATGATCTCAATGTCATGCCGCTATGGATGCCC
>JBEGOB010000256.1:0-14559 GCA_041182265.1 Verrucomicrobiota bacterium
GCACCGTCGCAGTCACGCGCAACCTCGGTGAAGACTGGACGCTCCACTCCACGGACCGCTCCGCCTTGAGAGATCCCGTCTGCATGGCGAGCATCCTCCGCTGGCAGCACCCGCGCCACGGCGATCTTATCTTCTTCTCAAATCCAGACACCAGCAGCGGACGTCGTGACATGACCATGAAGCTATCAAGAGACCAAGCCCTAACATGGAAGGACTCCGACGCACGGCTTTACGACTCCCGGCCATGCTTCGGCTATTCCTGCCTTGCCGTTGCTGGCGAAAATCACATCGGCGTAATCTATGAGGGCCGGGGTGCAATGCTCTATCTAAGACTCCCGATTTCCGAGTGGTTTAAGTGATCGGCAAGCATCACCCTCCATCTGATGCCACCAGTCGTTTTGGAAATGATTCGCAGACGTGCATGAAAAATAGCTATATGAAAACCCTCGCCATTCTTAGCCTAGCAGCAGCCACCTTGGCTTCCGCCGCGAATCCCCTGCCCCTGATTCCGCAACCAGCCAAGCTGCAATCCGAATCCGGAGTTTTCAAATTCTCCAGCGGCACAGGCATCCGCCATCATAAATCGCTCACCAAAGAGGCTGCACTTCTCGGCGCAGACCTCGAAAAACGCACGGGAAAAGCGCCCAAGCGCGTGTTTAAGGAATTGAGAATCTTACTGCCCTCGGAAATTCTGATGGATGTGGATCCGCTCTCGGATCTGCCCCCATCGGGCTATCGTCTCGCTATTTCCCAACAAGGCGTCCGCATCATCGGCAAGGACGCCGCCGGAGCCTACCACGGAACGCGCACGCTTCTCCAACTGCTGCCACCCGAGCCATCATTCTCTCAGGCGGACCTCCCAGCCCTACAAATCACTGACCACCCACGCTTCGCCTGGCGCGGCATGATGCTCGACGTCGGGCGGCATTTCTATCCGCCTGAGGATATCAAACGCCTGCTCGACTGGATGGCATTTCACAAGCTCAACGTCTTTCACTGGCACCTCACCGAAGACCAAGGTTGGCGCATCGAAATCAAGAAGTATCCTAAACTCACCAAAGTCGGCGGATTCCGTGATTCTTCCCCGCCTTATGGTGCGCGTGATTCCGATGACGGAGTGCGCTACGGTGGTTTCTACACCCAGGAGCAAGTGAAGGAAATCGTCTCCTATGCCAGCGCGCGACACATCACCGTCGTGCCGGAAATCGACATGCCCGGGCACATGGCGGCAGCCATCGCCGCGTATCCTGAGCTTGGTAACAGCGACATTCCCGGCTACGCACCCAAAGTGCAAACTCGTTGGGGAGTCCATCCCTACACACTCGCCCCCACTGAGGAAGTCTTTCAATTCGTCGATGATGTCTTCACGGAGTTGTGCGCGATTTTCCCCTCTTCCTATATTCACATGGGAGGTGATGAAGCCCCGAAAGACCAGTGGGAAAGTTCCCCGCGTGTCAAAGAGTTGATGGAGAAGAAGGGTCTAAAAAACGGCCACGATGTCCAAAGCTACTTCGTCAAACGTGTGGAGAAAATTCTCGAAGCCAAAGGTCGCAAACTCATCGGCTGGGATGAAATTCGCGAAGGTGGCTTATCGCCCAAAGCCACCGTGATGTCATGGCGCGGAGAGGCCGGCGGCATCGCATCCGCCAAGGAAGGGCACGACGTGATCATGTCGCCAAATTCACATCTCTATCTGGACCACTATCAGGCACCCGCTGCGCAAGAGTTGGCAAAGGGCAAGGAGTATGAAGCGATCAGCGGCTTTCTACCCATCTCTAAAGTGTATTCCTACAACCCTGTTCCGGCAGCGTTATCGAATGATGAAGCCAAGCACATCCTAGGAGTCCAGGCGAACTTGTGGTCCGAGTATTTCAAGACTTTCAAAAAAGTCGAATACCACGCATTCCCTCGCATCGCCGCGCTCGCCGAAGTCGCGTGGACACCTGAGGCGGTGAAGAACTATCCAAACTTCCTGCTGCGCCTTGACGGTATTCTCAAGCACTACGACGCCGCAGGCGTGAACCGGGGAGACGTGTATGCCGCGCCGCAACAACAAACCCAGGATGGCTCGACCGTCAAAACATCGCTTGGCCACCATCAGGAATTTTGGCCTGAACTCGCATTCGACGGACGCGCAGAAACATTCTTCTGGGCGGACCGTGAGTTGCGAGAAGGAGATCATTTCACGCTCCATCTCAAGCAAGCCACCGCTGGCGAGACAAGCATCAACATCGTCACCGGCGGAACCGCCAGCAGGAACGGAGACCGCTTGAAAAACGGCGTCATCGAGGCGACATCCGATGCGAACTCATGGTCGAAAATCGCGACTTTCCAAGACGGTCAAGCCAGTGGAAAACTCCCGCCCGGCACGCGCCAAGTCCGCCTCCGCGTGACTGGTGGACAGACGGAATGGCTGATCATTCACGAGATCGTGATCCGCTGATCGGCCTGCCTGAAAATCCTAGCAGACGAGCTTCACACGAACTCAATTACGGCCGCACATCTTTCCGAACCACCTCCGCCGGAAGGGTGCTGGTGTGCGGCCACAATTTCCTTCCTGGATAAATCGAGGTATGAATCCCGGTGTGGACGTGGTCGCCGATGATGGTCCCGAATTTACGGCGCCCGGTATCGACCAAAACACCGCCCACCGTTGAGTGGTGATTTTTGCCATCGTGGCGGAGATTGGACGTCATCGTCCCGGCACCGAGATTCACCCTCTCGCCCAAGACGGAATCTCCAATGTAGGACAGATGCCCAACATTCGTATGCGATAGAATCAAACAGTTCTTAATCTCCACCGATTGGCCGATGTGGCATGAGTCGCCAATACTGGTGCTGCCGCGAATGTAACAGTTAGGTCCAATTTTGCAGTTTGCGCCGATCACAACATTGCCCTCAATGAACACGCCGGGTAGAATCCGTGTTCCAGGGCCGAGATGCAGGACACCCTCGATCACTGCGGAAGCATGAACCTCGCCTAGGATGACGCTCGCCTCAAGCCCGGCGACGTAAGATTCATTCGCCCGCAGAAAGTCCCACGGGTAACGAATGACAAACGACGACGTCGCTTGAAAAACCTCAGCCTGCGCGGGAGAATCACCACTCCAGGCAAGCGCACTTCCGTCCGCGCCGACGAGTGTGCCCATCCCCGATGCGAGGAATGCGGTGACATCGCCCGCCGTCAGCCAAGCGCACGAGTTCGCCACCAACCCAGTGCCTGCTAGAATACGCCGCTGGTGTTCGGCTAGAGGCAAATTCGCAATCGGAAACGCCTCAATCCCACGCGTCACGGTGAGCGGCCAGCAGTCGGAAATTTCAAAACTCATAAGACAGTGCGTGAGGGTGAGAGTGATACAATCTAGCCGATTTCTTCGTGAATAGCCGTTGAAAACCGCGCCACCCAGGCACGCACTTCTTCCGCCTCGCGGTGCTCGACCAGAACGCGAATTTTGTTTTCCGTGCCGGAATAACGGATCAAGTGACGCCCGCTGTCGCCAAACTCCGCAGTGGCTTGGAGCATGAGTTGCTGCAACTTCGGCAGCGTCTCCAGCGGTGGCTTGGAAGCCACGGGCATGTTCGCCAACTCGGTGGGATATTCATGCATCACCGCGGCCAGCTGCGCCAAGGTGGCTCCTCGCTCGCGCATCATCCGCAAAACTTGGAGTGCGCTCAAAATCCCATCTCCCGTCGTCACGTGATCTCCAAAGATCAAATGCCCTGAATTTTCCCCACCAAACGAATAACCGTTTTTCCTCATGCACTCGATGACACTGCGATCCCCCACCGCGGTGGTCTCCACATGAATCCCGTGGTTTTTCATCGCCTCAATCAGCCCTAGATTGCTCATCACCGTGGCGACGAGCGTGTCGCGCTTGAGCTTGCCTTGCTCTTTCATGCCGATGGCGCAGAGCCCGAGAATCCGGTCGCCACTGACCACTTGGCCATTTGCATCGGTGAAAATCACACGGTCCGCATCGCCGTCGAAGGAGATTCCTAAATCCGCATTGAAACGTCGGACCAATTCGCCGGCGTGCTCGGGATGCAGCGCCCCGCAACCGCTATTGATGTTCAGCCCGTCCGGTTGGATGCCCGTGGTGATGACCTCCGCTCCCAATTCTCTGAAAATCAGCGGCGCGATGAAATACGCCGCGCCGTGCCCACAATCCACGACGATCTTCAAACCATGCAGCGCGACGTTGTCCGCGGTATGCTTGGCAAACTCAATGTAGCGCCCGCGGGCGTCATCGATCCGGTGCGCTTTGCCAATTTTACCGGGCGGCAGTGGCGGCGGCTCCGGCTCGTCTCCCATGATGTGCCGCTCAATCAAGGCCTCGAGCGAATCCCCGAGCTTATAACCATCCGGCCCGAAAATTTTCATCCCGTTGTCCTCATACGGATTGTGGGAGGCCGTGATCATGATGCCCGCCGCCGCCCCCATCGACTTCGTCAAGTGCGCAACCGCAGGCGTCGGCAAGGGACCAACCATAAACACGTCCATGCCCATCGAGACCAAACCACTCGTCAACGCAGTTTCCAACATATAGCCGGAAATGCGCGTATCTTTACCGACCAAGACACGGTTGCGAGTCGGCCCGGAGGAGCGCAGCACATTGGCAACCGCCTTGCCCATGCGGAGGGCGACTTCCGCCGTGATGGGAAATTCATTCACCCGGCCGCGGATTCCGTCAGTTCCAAATAATTTCATAATTTGCGAGAGTTCATCAAAGCGGATTGTGCGTTCCAGAAGACTTTGGAAACGGCCGCAGGTGTCAATTTCATGGACTGTTCCGGAGTTGGGATCAAGAGGGAATCATGCAGGGGCAATTTCAAGCGCCCAACACCGCACGCTGAATCCGGCCTGGAGATTTTTTCAAAAACCGCCGCGCCAAGGCCTCAAACTCCTCCGAGAGGTCGGTCAAATGCAGTTCCAGCCCACCATCGCGGCCATCTGGCGCGAGAATTTCGAGCCGCGTGAGTTCTTTTTTCAAATGCTCCGCGCACGTCGTCGCAGAATCCACCAAGCGCACATCCGCCGGCAACAAATCCCTCAAAATCGGGATCAATAACGGATAATGCGTGCATGCTAACATCAAGGTATCGATTCCTTTTTCGATCAATGGCTCCAAATAGGTCGCCAAAACTTGACGCGTCGCCGGGTGCTCAATCCAGTTTTCCTCAATCAATGGCACCAGCAAAGGAGCCGCTTGGCCGTGAATCATCAAGCCTGTTTTCCGCAAGGCCAAGGCGTGCTGGTAAGCGTGCGAGCGGATCGTCCCGCGCGTCGCAATGATCCCGATGCGCGTCACGTTCGGGCAGGCAAGAGCCGCATCCACCCCAGGCTCGATCACCCCCAAAATCGGGATTCGGTAGTGCTCGCGGAGTTGTGGCAGGGCATGCGCCGTGGCCGTATTGCAGGCCACGATGATCGCCTTCACGCCACGCCCAATCAGAAACCGGACGTCCTCATCCGCGAACTGGCGAATCGTTTCCGGGCTTTTCGAGCCATACGGGAGCCGCGCCGTATCGCCGAGATACAAGATATCCTCAGCGGGTAAAAGCTCTTGCACGGCACGCACGACCGTCAAGCCACCCACACCAGAGTCGAAAAATCCAAGAGGCGCTAAATTCACGGCCCGCAGTGTGACCAGCCACCCGCGCCCGCCAAGCGCAAACACGAGGCACACCGGCACAGCAGGTCCCTACCATGAAATTCCCGATCCAAGGCGCGCAACGATTTTCCCTCGGCAGCGCCTCACGCCGCATCCCGTATCCTAGGGAGGCGGCGCTTGGATTCTTGACATCCCTTGTCCCAGAACATTTTCTGAGCTGCGACTGGAAAACCCGTAATTTCAGAGCACCTGAACCGTGCCCAAAATGAGTTTTTCTGCAATAAATCCAGCCCAACTCCGTATCCCATCGACCACTAAGACAACCCAATGAAATACCTTCGCCCCACTCTTCTTCTCATCACCGCATGCGGCAGCGCCCTCGCTGCTGATGGATGGTCCAACCTCTTCAATGGCAAAGACTTGGAAGGCTGGGTCCAGCGTGGCGGAACGGCCAAATACCGCGTTGAGGGTGACAGCATCGTCGGCACTTCGACGATGAACACGCCCAATAGCTTCCTCTGCACCGGCCGCGACTACGGAGATTTCGTTCTCGAATATGAATTTAAAGTCGATCCACGCCTGAACTCGGGCGTCCAAATCCGCAGCCGCAGCCTCTCATCCCCCAGCGAACTCGCATGGGATGGCAAAACCATCAGCATCAAAGCAAACGTCGTCCACGGCTATCAAATCGAGATCGACCCCGAACCGAAAAAAGACCGCTGGTGGAGCGCCGGCATCTACGACGAATCACGCCGTGGCTGGCTTTTCCCGGGCATTCTCGGTGGCGATGGCAAGGCCTTCACCGCCCAAGGACGAGGCATCTTCAAACAAGGCGACTGGAATAAAGTCCGTGTCGAAGCCATCGGAGATTCCATCAAAACCTCGCTCAACGGCACCGCCTGCGCCTCCATCACCGACTCCGTGACTCCTTCCGGCTTCATCGCCCTCCAAGTTCACGGCATCGGAAAAGACAAAGAAAAGGACGCAACCGAAGTCCGCTGGCGCAACCTGCGCATCCAAGAAGTCGCCGCCACCGCGCATAACACGCTCTCCGCCCAAGAAAAAGCCGCTGGCTGGCGCTTGCTCTGGGATGGCAAAACCACCGACGGCTGGCGCAGCGCTCGCAGCCAAGAATTCCCAAAAGCTGGCTGGGAAGCCAAAGACGGACTGCTCATCATCAACGAAACTGGCGGTGGCGAATCCGCCGCTGCCGGTGACATCATCACCCGCGAGAAATTTTCGGATTTCGAACTCAGCGTGGATTTCAAAATCACTCCCGGTGCCAACAGCGGCATCAAAATTTTCGTCGATCCCGAACTCAACAAGGGCGAAGGCTCATCGATCGGACCAGAATTCCAAGTCCTTGATGACGAGCGCCATCCAGATGCAAAACTCGGCACCAATGGCAACCGCACCATCGGCTCGCTCTACGACATGATCACCGCGCCCGCCACCAAGAAGGTCAATCCTCCCGGCGAGTGGAACAACGCGCGCATCCTATCCAATGGCAAACACGTCACCTTCTGGCTGAACGGCGAGAAGACCGTGGAATTCGAGCGCGGCTCGAAGGAGTGGCGCGATACAGTGGCCGCCAGCAAATACAAGGTCTGGCCTGGCTTCGGCGAGCTCCCAGAAGGTCACATCCTGCTCCAAGACCACGGCAATCAAGTGTTCTATCGCAACGTAAAAATCCGCGATTTCTCGAAGAAATAAACGATTTCCCCCCTTCCAGACACACACTCCTGCACCAAACCTAAAAAACCGCTCCACTCATGAATCATCGTCGCCATTTCCTCAAGACCACGCTCGGTGGAACCGCCGGCATCATCGCCGCGCCCCACCTTCTCTCCAGCTCACTGTTTGCCGCAGATTCGCCGAACAAGCGCATCCAAGTCGCGCAAATCGGCTGTGGACGCATGGGCCTTGAGGACATGGCCGGCGTGCTCGCCGTGCCCCAAGCCCGCGTCGTCGCAGTCTGTGAACTCGACAGCGTCCGCGCCACGGAAGCGAAAACACGAATCGAAAAACACTACAAGAAACAGGGCGAAGCATCCGTCGCCGTCAAAATTTACGACGACTACCGCGAACTTCTCGCCAACCCAGAAATCGACGCCGTGGTGGTCAGCACGCCTGACCATTGGCACGGCTTGATGGCCGTGGAGGCCGCCCTCGCCGGCAAGCACATCTATTGCCAAAAGCCGCTCACCTACAACGTCGCGGAAGCCATCGCCCTGCGCACCGCCGTGCAGGCCCGCAAGGTGATTCTTCAAACAGGCTCGCAACAACGCTCGGAAAGCCCGTTTTCCGCATTCCGCCCAGCTTCGGAGGCGGTCTTGAATGGCCGCCTCGGCAAATTGAAAACCGTCAAAATCGGCATCGGCCTGGACAAACCCAGCGGCAAAAAGCCCGCCGCCATGCCCGTTCCTGCGAATTTCAACTTCGACAAGTGGCTCGGCCCTGCACCGCAGCAAGATTACATGGAAATGCGCTGCCACCCACAAGACAGCTTCACCGGACGCCCCGGATGGATCACCACCGAGGACTTCGGCCTCGGAATGATCACCAACTGGGGTGCCCACCACCTCGACATCGCCCAATGGGCCATGGGTCAGCAACTCGGTGGCCCTCTCACAATCGATGCCAAGGCGACGTTCATGACCAACGACATCTGGACGGTCCACCACACTTATCATGTCGAAATGCTCTTCCCCAATGACGTCCAAGTCATCCTCGACGACAAATTTGAAAATGGCCTGAAATTCGAAGGCGATGAAGGCTGGATTTTCTGCACACGCGGCGCGGCCAAAGTGACCGCCAGCGATCCAAACGCCCCCGCCGGCGCAGATTCCGCACTCCGCGCCAGCAAGGCCAGCCTGCTCTCCGCCCTCGGTGCCGACGCAAAACGCTGGCCATCAAGCAAGAACCACTACGCAAACTGGATCGAGTGCATCATTTCCAACACTCAACCGATCGCTCCCGTGGACCAAGCAACTCGCAGCCTGGAAACCTGCTGCGCCGCATGGATCGGCATGAAACTCGGCCGCAAACTGACTTGGGATGTCAAAACTGAATCCTTCGTCGGCGACGCTGAAGCAAACGCACTTTGCAGCCGCAAACCTCGCAGCGCGGAATACGACATCGACGCAATCCTCAAAAAAGCGGGTATCTAAACCACTCGTACACGAGGACACTCGGCAGCTCAGACACCTCAGCACCGGAAGTGCGCCCCACCGCCACCCTGCGGCGCGGCTCACGCTCCGGTGAGTTTGCATCAAATCATCCCACCACGCTCCTCAAGCATCTGAAAAACCGGCGTCGGCACATAGCGGCGCACGGTGTCCTGCCAGCCCACCGGCCCTGTCAGGCTCTTAATCATGCTCGAGGACAGCTCGGCAATGTCTCGCGGCGGCATCAAGAAAACCGTCGTAATCTCCGGTGCCATGTCCGCATTGATCTGCCGCATCACTCGCTCGTATTCGTAATCATGCGGCGACCGAATCCCCCGCAAAATATACTTGGCCTCCATTTTCTTCGCATAATCCACCAAGTATCGGTTATCGAAATGGGCGATCGTTAAGCGCTCGCAAGTCGGCAAGGAAGCGCGCAATAACTGCAAGCGCTCATCGACCGTGAAGGAATAGCTTTTCGATGGATTGCTGCCGATCGCGACGATCAAACGGTCAAACATTTCCAAACCCCGCTCAATCATCCACAGATGACCATTCGTCGGAGGATCAAAGGAACCGGCGTAAACCGCAGTGCGCATGGCGGCACGCTAAAGCGAATTTTTCCCGAGCGGAACAGCTAATTTCCGCTCGCCGCCCAATCATCGCGGAAATCTGCAAGCACGCCTTGACCGCTTGCAGGACAACTGACTAGCTTCGCGCCCGTCTTCCCCTTGTTTGCACGACTTACGCTGCCATCATGAATATCCACGAATACCAAGCCAAAGAGCTTTTCGACCGATTCCAAGTCCCCAGCCCACGTGGTGCCGTCGCAAGCACCCCTGAAGAAGCCGCCGAAGCAGCACGCCTTTTCAGCGGTGCGAAATTGGTCATCAAGGCCCAAGTCCACGCCGGTGGCCGCGGCAAAGGGCACTTCAAAAATGGTTTCCAAGGCGGCGTCCACCTCATCGAGTCCCCTGAGCAAGCCGCGGAATTTGCCGGCAAAATGCTCAACGAAACGCTCGTCACCATCCAAACCGGCGAGGCTGGCAAACTCGTCAACAAGGTGATGATCGCCGAAGCCGTGGACATCACTCACGAGTATTACCTCGCCATCCTCATGGATCGCGAAACTTGCCGCCCGGTCATCGTCGCCTCCACCGAAGGCGGAATGAGCATCGAGGACGTCGCTCACAACACCCCGGAAAAAATCATCCGCCAGTTTGTCCATCCTCTCCTCGGCCTCCAAGCCTACGAAATCCGCAAACTCACGGCAGCCCTCGGACTCTCGGGCGACATCGCCAAACAATTCGCGAAACTCCTCGCAAATCTCTACAAGTTGTTCATTTCCTGCGATTGCTCGATGCTGGAAATCAACCCGCTCGTCACCACTCCTGACGGCCGCGTGCTCGCTCTCGACGCGAAGTTCGGCTTCGACGACAACGCGCTCTTCCGCCACCCGGACATCGTCGCCATGCGCGACAAGTCTGAGGAGGACCCGCGCGAAGTCGCCGCTTCTGAATTTGACCTGAACTACATCGGTCTCGACGGCAACATCGCTTGCCTCGTCAATGGTGCCGGCCTCGCCATGGCCACCATGGACATCATCAAACACTTCGGCGGAGATCCTGCAAACTTCCTCGACGTCGGGGGCGGAGCCTCCAAGGAGCAAGTCACCGCTGCTTTCAAAATCATCCTCGGTGATCCAAACGTGAAGGGAATTCTCATCAATATCTTCGGCGGGATCATGGATTGCAACATCATCGCCGAGGGCGTCATCGCCGCTGCGAAGGAAACCGGCCTGCCCATCCCTCTCGTCGTCCGCCTCGAAGGCAACAACGTCGAAATGGGCAAAGCAACTCTCGCCGCATCAGGCCTCAACATCGTCGCCGCTGACGACATGGCCGACGGCGCTCGCAAGATCGTCGCCGCTGTCGCTTGAAATCCGGAACCCAACACTCTAGCAAATACTTTTTATGGCTATTTTAATCGACGAAAACACCAAGCTCTTGGTTCAAGGCATCACGGGCAGCTTCGGCGCACGTCACGCCTCGCTTTCGCTTGCCTACGGCACCAAGCTGGTCGCTGGCGTCACCCCGGGCAAAGGCGGACAAAAATTTGAAAATATCGTGCCTATTTTCGACACGGTATCCCAAGCGGTCAACGAAACGGGGGCCACCGCGTCCGCCATTTTCGTGCCACCTCCCTTCGCCGCGGACGCCATTCTCGAAGCGGCGGATGCCGGCGTCGAACTGATCGTCTGCATCACGGAAGGCATCCCAGTCATGGACATGATGCGCGTCAAAGAGGCTCTGCGCGGCTCGAAATCGCGCCTCGTCGGCCCGAACTGCCCCGGCATTGTCACTCCCGGCCATGGCGAAAAAAGCCACGGCGGGTGCCGCATCGGCATCGCTCCCGGCTACATCCACAAACGCGGAAACGTCGGTGTCGTCTCACGCTCCGGCACTCTCACGTATGAGGCGGTTTTCCAACTCACCCAACTCGGGTATGGCCAAAGCACCTGCGTCGGCATCGGTGGCGATCCCATCAACGGCACAAACCACCGCGAAGTTCTGGAAATGTTCAACAACGACCCAGAAACCGAAGCCATCATCATGATCGGTGAAATCGGCGGCAACGCGGAAGTCGAAGCCGCTCGCTGGGCCAAAGAACATTGCAAGAAGCCCATCGCAGGCTTCATCGCCGGAGCCACCGCGCCTCCAGGACGTCGCATGGGCCACGCTGGCGCCATCGTCGGCGGCGAGGAAGACACCGCCCAAGCGAAAAAGCGCATCCTCGCCGAGTGCGGCATCGCCGTCGCGGAAAATCCATCCGACATGGCAAAAACCCTGCTCGCACGCTGGGGCAAGTAAGCCAACTCTCAACATTCAGGCATCAAATCTCAGGTCTCGGGCTTTCGCTCCGAGACCTGAGTTTTTTTTGACCTCCGCATCAAAAGCGCATCAGGCGCCTTTGCCAGACCGGATCAAGTAACCGATGAGCAATCCGAGCCCCACCGAGCCAAGCAAACTCGTGAATGGATGCTCCCGGACTTCGCCACTCATCGTCGCCACCAGATCCCGCTTGAGATTGCGTGGCGCGTGATGCTCATCCATCGGCGAGCGCTCGGTGACGAATCCTGTAATCCGTCCACTTATTTTTGGAATTCCCGTGATCATTAGAAGCCGCTGAAAAAGTTGTTTTTCCAATCATGTTCCGCTTCCGTCAGGAAGTCCGTTGGGTATTTCTCCCCGTGCTTGCGCAAAAAACGCGCAACTTCGCTCTCCGCAACCCAGCGCCTTTCTCCCCGATCGTTAAAGAAGCACCGCTCTCCCTTGCGGTGTCCATTCGGGGCGACCATCACCGCGAGATGCTCAGCGATGGTCATGTCCGCCGCACTCCCCCGGTCAGGGGCTACGGCTGTCGCGGATTCGATAAATGTGGGTGTGTAATCGTGTGTTAGGATAGAATGTGACATGAGGGAATGGAGTGAGTTCCGCCGCCCTCCTTTGCAGGTGTTATTCCGATCCCTTCCCGCCGCCCTAAAGCCTAAAAACCAAGGCTTCTAAAGGTTTTACGGACACCACACGCACCGCATTTTGCACCCTGCCTAACACCCACATTGCATTTCGCAATCCATCCGCTATCCCCCAAATTTGCCCTACACCGTTTCAAAAAACAATGCCACTCGCCAATCCAGCAGCGCGAAAACCCCACACGTTTCCCCTGCCGGAGCAAAGCCCCGAAAAAATCACCAAACTCACTATCCAAGCCGAAATCCTACTTCACTTCCACCGGTGCGGCAGGTGCAGCAGGTGCAGCAGGTGCAGCAGGTGCGGCTGATGCCGCGCGATTTGCCTGAAACGCCTCCCACAGCGAACCATTCGTATCTTTTTGATAACGAATGGCCAAGCCGACTAAAAACGCCGCAAGAGTCAGCAGAAGCAGAACGAGAGTTGACCAAAATCCGCCGCCACTCGAGTTGGCACTGGCATAACCGCCACGATGATGCGGCACTGGCCTTGGTGGCATCGCGATTTCAGGCTCACGCGTGATCGGCGACGGCACTGCGGGTTTCTCACGCTCCAAAGCCTCAAGTTCTTCAACCGTGAGGGAAAAATCAAACGCAGCGTCACCAATTTTCAAAGAAGAGCCACTGTGGAGTGGAATAAACTCATGGCGCACCCCATCCAGCTTGATCCCATTCGTTGAGCCGATGTCATGCAGTTCATACCCGCCCTCGACCCGCCGCATTTCCGCATGATGCACCGAGACCGAGCCAGAATCGATCATGATGTCATTTTCAGTCCCCCGCCCCAACGTGACCACCTTGCGGTCGAGTTGAAAACGGTAAGGTTGGGCATTTTTATCAGGAACAGTGATCGTGACGCGAGGCATGGTGTAATAAACGGGTGGGTTACGAGAGTTCTAGCGCGAAAGCGAAAGGATTTGCACGCAATTTCCACCCAAGCCGGCTCAAGTCCAGCTTCGCGTCCCTCCGTCACCCCGCCCATCCATCACAAATCCACCCACGAGTGCATCAAATTCAGAATTTTGCGGTTGCCCTCCCCCCAAGACTTGCTACACCTCCCCTGTCGCCGCTGTGATGATCCAAAATCATCCAAACCGGCAACAATCACCAACGCCTCGGTAGCTCAGTTGGTAGAGCAGTTGACTCTTAATCAATTGGTCCTTGGTTCGAATCCAAGCCGGGGTATTTTCACTTAATCCATTCATTTTCAATGGATTGCACGCACGAAATCGTGCGAAATTGACACCACTCCCAAGCCTATGAACGCGGCGGGTGACAAACAGCGGAATTGAAGCTGCAACTTCCAGTAAATCAGCCGCTTGCAAAAACGAACAATCGGTTGGCCGCGCCAAAAACGCCAGAACCCATAGAGCGCGCAAACCCGGACCCATCGCCACGGTGAAATTCGGCTCGACCAGCGTGCCCGTTTATCGCTCGGAATCCGAGGGACGGATCCGCTTCATGCCTGCTCCGACCGCGACGGCAAACGGATCCGCAAAATCTTCAACTTGCTCGACGAATCCAAGAAGAAAGCACTCTTCGTGGCGCAGCGGATTCAATCCGGCATGCAGCACGTGACCGACATGAAGCCGCACGAGCGCGACCACTGCGTGAAAGCGGTGGAACTGCTCTCCGCTCTCGCCCGCACGCTCAAGCAACGCAATGTATTGAGGCATTCATTCATCACCTATCGCATCGCCATCGTCAAAAGCACCGATCAAGTCGCCCTCGAAGCCGGAGATTCGCCATCCAATATCTTCAAACACTACCGCGTGGTTCAACATACTGCCGAAAGAGGGCCAGTGGGAAAACACCTTCGAGTGGGACTCACCGTTTTCGGCTTCCCGGAAGCCAGCCGGCAGCGCCTGCGCAGCTCCAACATGTGCGAGACGCTCAACTCGCAGATCAAGCGTCGCACCCGCGTCGTCGGCCTATTTCCCAACGAGTCATCGCTGCTGCGCCTAGTGATCGGCGTCGTCATCGAGATCTCCGAGGAGTGGGAAACCGGTAAAATCCATCTTCAGCCCGCAACCAAAAAACAACAATCGAACGAACAGCAAGCCTCCAACTTTCCAGATCTCAATCAGAAGATTTTACGGAAAAAAGTTTGCCCGGCCTTGATGCGCGGCCAGCGATCCTGATAAATAAGGTTGTTTACATCCGTAAGATTCCGTCAGTTTTCCGGTAACGGGCAAGACAGAAAAAAGTCGCAGCGACCCGCAAATTCTCCGAAACATAGCCCATCCCATCC